>PCBO01000035.1 GCA_002730975.1 Opitutia bacterium | reverse complement strand
TAATTGGCCATGATCTGATCGGCCGAAATGGAAATATTAATCCGACCGCGTGAGCTGGCATCGGGCAGTCGAGCGGTGAGCCAAGTCGATAGTTCCAAGGCGTGCGGGGCTCCGTTGAAGGGAGTGGTCGGGACGCCCGAGATGCCCTTCATCATGAGACACTGCTCCATGATTGGTTGCAGGGCTTGGATAATGGTCGGTGGTGACTTGAGAAAGCTCTCCTGGTTTTTCGGCCAAAACTGATCCATGATCACTCCATGGGGCATGTACATGAAAGCCATCCGCACGGGCGGTTTGGAAATGGCATGGGTTGATGCCAGTGAATCCATGAACGGCAGGGCGAGTGAAAGACCCGCTCCCTTTAGCCAGGCTCGGCGGTCAAGTAGGAAACAATTGTTGACTGAACTCATGGTATGTTCTGGTTGCGCGTTATTCTTGAAAGGATCCTATCCCTTGATCCTCCGATAAGTAAACAGATAACTGGTGATTACCTCGGAAATGATCGAGCGAGTCCGGTATCCTTCTTGGGCGACATTCGCCAGAATGCGGTCGATCACGATACCGTCATAGCCTCCCAATGGCCGCCCGAGGGCGAAGGCCATGAGCCGCTCGGTCAAGTTGCGGGCCAAGTCCATTTCTCTCTGGGCCAAGAGGTTCTTCAATTCGGCGGGTGAGGAGAACTTCGGGCCGTTTGGTAACTTGCCTGCGGAGTCGATGGCGAGTCCCTCGCCGTTTTTTTCCCGCCACCGTCCGATGGCATCGAAATTTTCCAGGCCGAAGCCGATCGGGTCGAGTACCTTGTGGCAGTTGCGGCAGGTCGCTTCCGATTGGTGTAATTCAGTGCGCTGGCGCAAAGTCAAACCATCGACCTCCTTGTGTTCCTGTTCCTCCAATTCGGGAATGTCTGGCGGAGGCGCTGGGACGCGTTCCCCCAGAACCTGCTCCAACACCCAAACTCCGCGTCGCACGGGGCTAGTACGGTTGGGGAAGGAGGTAGCGGCCAAGGTAGCCGGCATGCCTAGGATGCCACCACGGTTGGGGTCCTCCAACTTAATACGCCTCATTTTCGGTCCGGGAACGGGTTGGCTTATCCCGTAGATCTTCGCGAGCGGCTCGTTTAGGAAAGTATAGTCGCTGTCGACGAACCGGGCTACGCGTTGGTTCTCTTGGACGATGCTCTGAAAGAACAGGCGGGCTTCTTCGGTCATCGCCGTGCGCAGGGTCGGTGTCATTTGGGGAAAGGTTTTCGGGTCGAAAACCTGCCCGTCCAACTCGTTTATCCGTAGCCACTGAGCTCCGAAAGCATCGAACAAGGCCCGCGATCGTTCGTCCTTGAGTAGACGCTCCGTCTGAGCCTTCAGGACGACTTTTTTGTGAAGTTCCCCCTTGTCGGCCAAGGCCGACAACTCGGCGTCGGGCGGAGCAGCCCACAAAAGGTAGGATAGACGGGATGCCAATTGATAGTCGTCCAGAAGGACGATTTTCTCCTTGGGTTTGGCTTCGCCGGCGGGGGTGATGAAAAGAAACTGCGGAGAAACGAGGACAGCCTTGAGCATGAGACTCAAGGAACCGGTATGGTCGAGGTCGTTCTTCCTTCCCAAGTCATAAACGTCGATCAGGACGTCCAGTTCGGCTTCGGAGGCAGGACGCCTGTAGGCATCGCGGGTGATGGAGCGAGCGACCTTTCGGGCCTCCTTGCTCAGGTCGGCGCCTTTGGAGGGAAGGCTACCGAAGAGACGTATCTGGACGGTCGTGGGAGCTTTTCCCTTCGGGGCTATGATTTCCTCGATCACCTGGTTGGCAACGTCGAGGAACAATTCGGACTGAAGAGGAGAAATCGAGTTGAGAAAGCCTTCTCCGACGACTTCCTCCGGAAGGGCGTCGGCTATCGAGCGATCCACTCCTAAGAGATCGGCCAGAGTGTTGGCATACTCGGTCTTAGTAAGCCGGCGGAGGACAAAGGGTCCCGGATCACGGGGGGCAAGGTATTTGATTTTATTGATCCACTCAACGAATTGTCGCCGCTCCTCGTTATTGGGTTTCTTGGAAGAATCCTCCGGAGGCATGTCGTGTACCTTTACGTTGGCGGCGGCCTTTTGGAGGTGCAGGGTGGATGACTCGCCGATCGGGTTGCTGAGGGCTGACTGGAGGTTTAACCCCCCTTTGGCACGGCTTCCATGGCATTTGATGCAGTACTTTTTTACGAAAGGCCCGATCTTTTGCTTCAGAACTTTTTGGGCATCGGCTCGAAGAGCATCCTCGTCCAAAATTTTACTTTCTGATTCAGCAAGGCAGAAAGCTCCGGTAAAGAAGGGAGCGAGAATCAAGGTAGACGGAAGACAAAACCTGATCAGCAACTTTCTCACTTGCCCGGATCTTTGGCGTAAGCCCAACCGTGACCCGTCCCAATGCGATCGTCGGATTTAGCCAGTTGTGGAATCTTGCCCAACGGGGCAAGAGTCTTTGACCATGCCGCGTGTTTGGCAGATAGGCGTTCTACGATATCAGGGTGCTTCTGAGCTACGTTCTTTTCTTCCTTTGGGTCGGCCTCGAGGTCGAACAATTGCCAATCATCCTTGGCGTACTTTTTATAGAGTCTCCATTTCTTCCAACGCACGGCAATGAGATGTCTTCTTTCGGCGTCTCCCGGTTCGTTGTTCAACCAGAAAAGATACTCGTGGGGCTCTTCCTTTTTTTTACCGGTTAGATAAGGAATCAGGTTCACCCCGTCGCAATGCTTCGGGATGGGCAAACCAGCCACCGAGGCGATGGTGGAATAGAAATCGAAGTTGGCGATTTGCTTGTGGTAGTCCTTGCCTTCGGGAACTACGCCGGGCATCGAGAAAATGGTCGGTACGCGCACCCAGCCTTCTTGTTGGGTGCCGGACCCTTTGCCTCCCCGATAGGGAGCGGAGGACCCTTCCTCGCCGATGTTGGCTCCGTTGTCGCTGGAGAAAATGACGAGGGTGTTCTTGCGTAGGCCATGTTTGTTCAAGGCTTTCATCAGCTTGCCCACCTGGTCGTCGACCGAGACGATGGCACCCGCCAATTTGCTCCGCTTCCCTTTGGCGGTTGTGCGTTCGGTCAGGCTGGGCGGAGCTTCGTCATTCTTGGAATGCACGGCTTCGGGGGACCAGTAGAGAAAGAAGGGCTTGGCCTTATGGCGCTCGATAAAGGTGACGATGTTGTCTCCGTCGTAGTCGGTCAGCCACTGGTTCTTTCCTTGCTTGTTCTTGCAGAAATACTTCGACCCTTTTTTCTTGGGTGGTTTTTGGGCGACTTCGGCAAATCCGACTTGGAGTGGTCCTTGAACTTTCGAGCCGATGTCCCACTTGCCAATCTGTCCGGTGACGTATCCATTTTTACCCATGAACTTAGCGAGGGTGGGTCGATCCGCGGGTATGGGCAGTCCGCGGGACATGCCGTACTTGCCGAAGCGTTGGCCGTACTGTCCCATCATCAGGGCGCAGCGGCTTGGACAACAGGGGGGGTTGGTGATGTAGGAGGCAGTGAAGCGTACCCCTTCCTTGGCCAACCGGTCGACGTGCGGGGTGGGGATGTCCTCGCAGTCATAGCATCCGACGTCCCCGTAACCCAAGTCATCGATATAGATGAGCACGACGTTTGGCTTGTCCGCAGCCGACAGGGAAGCCGGCAGGAAGAGGCATGCCCCGGCGAGGGCAAAGAGGGAGAGCAAGAGGGAATGGCGTGGGTGTTTCATGTGGATTAACGTAATGTTGGATGGAACGTGATCTGAATCAAGTTGGACTTAGAGTTGTAACGCGCGAGAACAATCAAAAGTTGCGCAAATCCATGCCACCCCACTCCCCGATTCATAGAAGTTCAAAGAATTCTCATCCCATGAAGCCTCAGGGCAGTTTCTTCCCGCGCTTGTGCTTGCCTTGCAAAAGCAAGGCATCAGCGGGGATCAAGCCCATAGCAACGTTTGGCCCTTCCCATTGCAGATTGAGTACGGGTTTGGCGGCAGGCGTCTTGTAATACAAACGGTAGGGATGTATGCCCGCAGCCAATTTCACCTTAGAGCTGAGCTCGCCGCCGTCGTACTTGTAGTCACCGTCCAGTACCAACTTGTTGTGTATCTTGAAGATCAAACCACCCGAAGCCTCGCAATGAAAGGTCCAATCCCCCGATTTCGGAATCTTGACGTATCCGGAAAAAAGCAAGCCTGTGTTTTTTTCAGCAGGAAGCGACCCTAGGCCGATGTTCTTTTCCACGGATATGGTTTTGGCTTTCATTTGAAGAAACTCGGGGACCCAGTCCCATTCCCCAAGGTAGGATTGGACCACGACGCCTTGGCTTAAATCACCTTCGGCAATGGCAAGGCCGGGGACAAATTCCCCATCATAGGATTTCTTGGCATGCCGGTTGGGCATTCTTATCCTCAGCACTTCGTCCTTCATTCTCTTTTGCAAACGAACGAACTCTTCGGAGGTTCCGGCCAGGTTCTTCGATTCAGGCTCGTCATCAATGGTGTCGAAAATGGCAAAGTCGACCGAATGATCCGTGGCTTTCATACGCAAGCCTTTGTAGCCATCCAAGTATAGTCCCTGTTGGTTGTTGAATTCGACGTAGACGACCCCTTTCCTTTGCTTGCCTGCTTGATGTAGGGTCGGGGTCAGGGAGACGCCGTCCGTTCTTGCGGGCGCAATAAGGCCGGCATAATCGCAAAAGGTGGCCATCCAATCGTGAAACTGGGAAGGTATGTTGGATTTTTGCCCCGCCTTTATCCTGGTCGGTCCCCACGCCAAGGTGGGTACTCGAAGTCCTCCTTCTTGGGATGAACCCTTGGACCCGGTGAACCTGCCGGCGGATTCAAAGACCGATGGACTCCACCGCGCTCCTTTGATGTAGGATTCGCGGTGAGGGCCGTTGTCAGAGGAGAATATGACAATGGTTTCCTTGTCGACCTTAAGGTCTTTGATGGTTTGGAGAAGATCACCGATGCAATGATCAATCCGGGTAATGGAAGTGGCAAACCTCTCTGCCACGTCCGTCAGACCCTTGTCCGTGTAATGGGGATCGCGATAATGATCAATGTTTCCCTCGGCCGTGTTGATCATTCTACCGGGTTTTCCCAACCATTGCAGTCCGCCTTTGATTCCTTTGCCTTTGGGGTAGGCGATGGTGGGCAATTGCAGCGCGGCATGTGGGGTGTCGTAGGATAGAAACATAAAGAACGGGCGATTGGGATTCTCCTTAGCCTCCGCGATAATCAATTTCTTGGCCTTGGCGGTCCATAAATCAGTGGTGTAGCATTTATCCAGGCCAGCGGAAACTTCGTCATTATTTTCCCACACTTCTTTTTTCTGCTGGTGAGATTTGTTATCTCCAAGTTCCCAGAAATTAGCCGGGTAATGCTGGTGCCCGTCTACGTGCCTTACGTAGCCAAAGAAATAATCAAAGCCCCGTTTCGTCGGATAACCAGCCCATTTTTCCGGAGAATTGCCCCAGCCCTGCAACCCGTACTTGCCCAAATGAATGGTGTGGTAACCCGCTTTCTGCAAAGTGTTGGCAAAATTCCAATTATCCTCGATGGCCTTGTCGAATTGCATGTTGCGAACATTCGAGTGTCCTTGGTGCATACCCGTTATGAGGGAGGCCCGGGAAGGAGCGCAAATGGGCGCGGGACAGTAATGTCGGTTCATGATCGTGCCTTCATCCGCCATTTGATCCAATTCCGGTGTTTTGAGCTGAACTCCCTCGCGCTGCTTTTGAAAAAGAACACCGACGTCGCCGTATCCCAAGTCGTCGGTTAATATGAATATAATGTTAGGCTGGTCTGTCTTTGCGCTTAGGGCGGTTGCTCCCAGAATGCAAAGAAGGCCCGAAATAAATTTTTTCTTCATGTGGGGATTACTTTTCCTTTTCTCGATCTGTTTGGCAACACGGTTTCGGTCTCGTTCGTAATTTGCTTTTCTTGACTCCAAACTGGAATCACTTTCCCATGGCTACATTGCAATTGCCATTGAATCATTCCCTTTTCATTACCCTTTGCATGAAGAAGACCCTGACCTCGATTTTGTTTATTCTTTCATCTCTCGTCTCCTTTGCCGAAAAGGAACCAGGCTTCGCCAGCCTGTTCAACGGCAAGGACCTCTCAGGATGGCAAGGCATGGGTGGTCCCACCTCCAATTGGGCAGCCAAGGAAGGAATTCTTTCCTGTACCGGGAAATCCGGTTCCCAGTGGATTGCAACGAAGGAGAAATTCTCCGACTTTGACTTGCGGTTGGAATTCAAAATTCCCGTGAACGGTAATAGCGGGGTCTTCATACGAGCTCCTCAGAAGGGGGCCCCTTGGGTTNCCGGCATGGAAATCCAAGTGCTGGACGATTACGGGCCNAAATGGCAAAACCTCAAGCCGGCCCAGTTNACCGGAGCCATCTACGCGGTTTGCGCTCCGAGCGTTCGGGCCAGCAAAAAAGCNGGGGAGTGGCAAAGCATGAGAATTCGTTGCCAAGGTTCCATTTGCGAGGTCTGGCTCAACGACAAGTCCATCGTTAAGGCCGACCTTGGAAAACTTGCCGAGAAGAACTCCGGAGTCGGCGGGCTGAAGCGGGCCAATGGTTTCATTGGACTGCAGAACCATTCCTCCCCTGTGCATTACCGCAACCTGATTATCAAGCGGTTGAAGTGAGCTCCCTTTCTTTGTTCGCTTTAGATTAAGGTAAAGAGCACGAAGTGGAGGTGCCAAAGGATACAAAAGCAATCGCACGGGAATGGCGGCATAGGATATGTCGGGACATTCCTTAGTCCGCTGAATTTTAAAGTTTCTTTACGTAGACCCAGAGAGCGCCGAAGCGTTTCTTGCCGTTGGCAAACGAGGCCTCGAGATCATATTCTCCGGCTTCCAAGGTGAGCTTGAAAGTTGCCTTCTTAGCTTCTTCGGAAAGATCGATTTTGGCGGTATGCTCGCCGATTTGAATCTCGGCCTTCGATGCGCCAACCGGTTTGTCGGCGGTTCTCGGAAAGCGCCGGCATTCGAATCGGTAACGGCCCTTTTCGGAAACCGTAACGGCCCAGGCTCCACTGGATGGCCGGTTGTAGGCCCCATTGTTCCAGGGGGATCCGCCGCGGTACCAATCCATCCCGTTGAGGTCGATCTCGTCCAAACAATCGGGATGCCCGAGCAGGTGCCGGCTCAGGGTCGTTGCCTGGTCAGGCAGGTCCGCCCAGTAAGCTTCGTAGGCTTGCCGCAATTTCTCCACCGTGGGGCGATTCTTTTCCGCTATGTCCGCATTCTGGCGGGGGTCGACCGTGACGTCGTAAAGCTTGTCTCCGTTAACCAAACGCCAGCGGTCGGTCTTTACGGCCGAGTTCTTCCATTTGGTCGCCTGCCGACTGCGGGGGCATTGTATGATGAGGGTACGGCCTTCAGGGTAGCCTTCTTTTCCGAGCAACAGTGGTTTCAGGCTGATGCCATCCGAATTGCCCGGTCTCTTGATGCCACAGTGGTCGAGTATGGTGGGAAAGAAGTCGATCATGCCGGCGATGCGCTCGACGACTTTGGGTTTGGCTCCCGGAAGACGGATCATGAAGGGGACGTGATGAGCCGGGTCGTATCCGAGTCCTTTACGGTTGTCACCGTGCGGCGCACCCCGGTCGTTCATGCCTTGATCGGAGGCGTAAACCAGCATGGTGTTTTTGGCCAAGCCCAGCTCATCGATCTTTTTCATCATGTGCCCAATGTTGGCGTCGAGGTTCTGGACTTGAGCATAAAGTTGAACGTTTCCTTGGATGCCTTGGGCCTTCAATTGAGCGACCAGTTCCTTCGGGCCGTGGTGGGGGGAGTGAGTTACCGGTGTGGACACGAAGCAGAAGAAAGGCTGTTTTTCCTTTTGCTTTGCCTCAATGTAATCCATTGCCCGGTCGAACAGGACGTCGGTGCAATAGCCTTTGCTCGGGCTGACTTTACCATTATGGATGAAAGTCGTATCGAAGAGGGAGTTGCCGTAGTAGTCTTCCATTTGACCGACGCCTCCGCCGCCATGGACGAACACCTCGTCAAACCCACGATCCTTCGGTCTGTACGGGTAGCTGAATCCAAGGTGCCACTTACCGAATATTGCGCTGTGATAGCCGTTCGGTTTGAGAAACTGAGGCAAGGTCTTTTCGTCCTTGTGCAGGATGGATCGACCGGCGATGGTGGTGAAGACCCCTGAGCGCATTGCATAGCGGCCGGTCAGGATGACGGCCCTACTGGGCGAGCAATAGGGGGGGGCATGGAAATTGGTGAACTCCACGCTTTGGCCTGCGAGCTTGTCGATATTTGGGGTCTTGATATCGGCGTGACCATGGCAGCTCATCTCGTAATAACTCTGGTTATCCGAGAGAATGAACACCACGTTCGGTTTGTCCGCCGCCGTCAGTTCGAACCCATTTACGAAGCAAATCAGGATGGCGAACAGCCACCCAAACAAATTGGGCCGAATGTTCATGATTTGAATTTTGGAGAAACGAGATGAAAAACCAAAATCAGAACTTGCGGTATTTCCCTTCGAGAAGAGGATTGGCTTCGGGCAAATTGGTGACCTTCATCTGCTTGGCATTCCAGTCCAGGCGCTTACCCGGAAACTGGCAGGCGACCACTCCGAGGCAGAGGGACTCGGCCAAGGGACCGGCATAGTCGAACCCGGCCAAGGTTTTGTCCTTGCCCTCGATGGCATCGAGAAACTGGGTATAGTGGTTGACCCCTTGAATGTCGGGCTTGGCCACGTTCTTCAAAACTGAATCCGGATAGAAGGTCGGCATCGCGCAATGGGGGAGAACCATGCGTCCGGCTTCTCCCACGAACACAGCGCCTTGCTTGGGTAACTGGTCACCATTGGGCAGGATCAAGTCGGGGTTGTTCTTGTGACGCGGAGCCTCGGAACCGTCCCACCAGGTGAATGTGAAGTCATCCGTGGTGTATTTGGATGGAGCGAAACCGTACCGTACCATATTCTTTTCCGCGTGGCCAAATCCGTTGGGCGCCCGGCAGTTCGCTTCCACCCACAAAGGGTCTTTGAGGTCCAGAGCCTTGAAGGGTGTGTCGAAGATGTGGATGCCCATGTCGCCGAGGGTTCCGCAACCGAAGTCGATGAGTTTGCGCCATTGTCCGGGGTGATAAACCTTGCTGACGTAATCATGAACGGGTGCGGTGCCCAGCCAAAGGTTCCAGTCCAGAGAATCCGGTTTGTCCGACTTTTCCTTGAAGGGTTCTCCGTCGTATCCCCAGGTTTTGAAAGACCAGACATAGACCTTGCTGATCTTGCCGAGAATTCCATTTCTGAGGTGATGGCGGGTCAAGCGATAGGCCTCCCGGGATTGATTCTGAATTCCCATTTGGGTGGTCAGTCCCTTTTCCTTGGCGAACTTGGCCAGGTGCCGGGCCTCGGATAACTTATGGGTAAGAGGCTTTTGGGTGTAGACGTGCTTGCCAAGTTCCATCGCCGCCAAGGTTGCGGGGTAGTGGGTATGATCCGGAGTGGAGATGGATACCGCGTCGATCTTGTCATCAAGGTCAGCAAGCATCTCTCTGTAGTCCTGATAAGCGGTGGCGCTTTTGAATTGTTTCGACCAAGTGTCTATCTTGCCATGCCTGTAATCGACGTCGCACAATCCAAGAACTTCCACGTGGTTGTGTTTGGCCAGGTAGGCGGTGTCAATTCGGCCCTTGCCCCCGGTGCCGATATGGGCGGTGCAAATTTTGCCGTTGGGTGAATCGGCCCGCAATCCGGAGGGCAAGATGAAGAAGCTGCCAACGGCTCCCGAGGTTTTGATGAAGTCTCTACGCGACGTTTTTTTCATGGTGATCCTTATCTATTGTATTAGTCTGATCGTTATCTCTGGAAAGGTTTTACCCTGCCTGACCTTTTTGGGTTCGGCAAGGGAGGAAAGCCTGTTCTTATTTTTTTGGCGTAAGACCTTCGCGGTAGGAGTTTACCTCTTTGACGGATTGATGAAGACCAGACCGAGCGGCAAGGCCTTTGTCGAAGAATCCTTGTTTCACGCCGGACTTGCCAAAGCCCTTGGGAGTATCGACCGGATTGCACCAAAATACCCCGACCACGTAATCGGTTTGGAGGGCGGCCTTGACGTATTCGGCATAAGCCTTTCCCGCGGCTACGGAATCGCCGACCGGTTTCCAACTGCGGATGTCCTTTTCGCCATCCTTGAAACGAATAGCGAAGTCGCAGATCAGAATGGGTTTTTGGGTGAGTTGGTGGATTTCGTCGAATTTTTTCTTAGGAAATTCACCATGAAAAGGGGGTTGGATAGCGATGGCGTCTACATAGGGCAGCATTTCTTTCATCACTTCGGGATCCAAGGTGTTGAAGGCGAACCGGTCTCCGAAGACGATATGGTCGGGGGCATGTTTGCGCTGAGCTTCTCCGATGATGCGGAAATATTCACGGGCGATGAGGCGGAGGAAGGCCTGATCGCGCGCTTTGCCACCATGGCCTTTCCAACTATCCAGAAAACCTTGGTAGGCTTTTAGACCGGCTGCGTTTTTAGGGAGGTTGCGGATGAAATCGACCCAGTTCTTGCCCGAAGGGTTTTCCAAAGGCCAAGAACCTAGATCCGTCCAACAATAGCCGATGACGTTTGGCGAAGTATTTGCATTAATCCGGCAATATGCTTTTACGCCCTCTTCCAAACGGGTTTTCACCTTGGAGTCGAAGACGTCGACGAACTTGACGCCGTTCTTGCCCCGGTAGTAGGAAATGGGAACGAGGTGATTCCAACTAGCAACGTAGGGCATGTCTTTACGGAGTTGTTGTGGGCATCCGTATCCGTAGGCGTTGAAACCGAGTTCCTTGCAGGCTTCCGAGAACTTTTTGAAATTGAGGTTTGCGAGCCGGTTGCCAGCATGAGTGATGCCGTGAGCGAAGAAGGGTTTTCCGTAAGAGTTGAGGAGCCAATGGCGACCATCGATCTTTCCGAGAGTAATTCTCTCGCCGTTATCTGCGAAGGTACTAAGGTTCGCAAGAGCCGAAAAGGTGGCTGCTGCAAGGGCTATTTTAAGTGGTTTTTGCAAGTGCTTTACCATGGAAAACAGGAGAGTCCTGCTTACTTTTTCTTAACTTGCTTTACCTTTATTACGTCACCACCGGTGGGCTTTCCCTTGTCGTGGCAGACCATGTCGAGAAATTCATTGTATGCGGCATGGGTTTCTTTGTCCCGTGATTGCGGGCTGTAGAGGACGCGCTTGGCGGGCACATGTCCCATGAAGTCGATGTAGATCATTTTGCTCCAGACCTTGTTCTTCTTGAGGGCGCTCTGGATATCGTATCCTTGTTTGGCGGGAGTGGCGGGGTGTTCTCTTTTTCCTCCGTACATGACGAATCCGGGAGGGTCGCCGGAGCCAACCTGTTTGATGAGGTTGGGTGGGAGAAAGGGACTGTTGCCGAACCAGCCCACGATATTGAGTTTCTCGGGCTTGTGCTTGGCATAGGCGGGCCATTCCCAATTTTTTTGATAGGCGATCCAGGCGCTTATGTAGCCTCCGGCTGAGGCTCCCGTCGAGACGATCCGTGTTGGGTCGCCTCCGTATTTTTTGGCATTGGCCTGGATATGGGCCACCGCCATGGCGGTGTCCATGGCGCAGTCATCCTTGGTGACGGGTTCTCCTTTGCCGACTAGGCGATAGTTGGGGGAGACGATGATGCAGCCCTTGGTCATGTAGAGCTTGATCATGTCTTTGTTGCAATAGGCCTTGCTGCCGTTTTTGAATCCCCCCCCGTGAATCGTGAAGACGATGGGAGCGTTTTTGAACTTGGTGTCCCAGTAGACGTCCAAGACGTTGCGCTCATGGGGTCCGTAGGAAACGTCCTTGTTCGCCTTGAACTCAGCCGAAAGGCTTAACGAGATGAAAAAGGCGAAGATAGTTGTGGCGATGGTGATTGATTTCATGGTTCCGTCTTTTTCAACGAGTTGGATGATAAGAAGTTTCGTCAGTTAGATAAGATTTTCGCTATTTCTTTTTTGGCTCTTGTGAAGTCGGGGACTCCGGCCTTCATCGAGTAGTGCATTCGTTTGGTTACAGTTGCTCCGTTGGCGTGTACACTAAGTAATCTGATCTGGTGGTTGCCTTCGCGCAGGTCCCCGATTGCGATTCTAAACTCGTTTCCCGGACTTACGACCGAGGTCCAGGTCGTGGCGTCGTAATCCTTGTTCACCATGTATCCACGCTGGCCTTTGTTCTCCCGATCATTGTAGGCGATCATGGCCACCGCAGGAATGGCCGAGCCGATGTTTCCACGAATATGGATCTTCCCTTCGGTGTGGGACAGGTTGATGTTTCCGTACTTTGCCTTCGGTGATTCCTTGCATTGTTTGGTCGTGCCGCTGAAAAGAGGATGAACCAGAAGGCGGAGGGCACTGGAGTGAGTAAGGAAGGATCCTTTGCCCTCGTCCCGCCATTCCTTTCGGTAGGTATAGTTGCCCGCGCCCATAAGAGCGGTCCCCCTTGTTGCTTCATTCTTTGTTGCATGATTATGTGGGAGAGACATGCCGTGCCCGAGTTCGTGGATGGCCCCACCGACATAGGTCGTGTTGAATCGGGCGAGGGTGAACGGTTCGTATCCCCTGTGTTCCTTGACTTGCAAAATGGTTTTGGTCGGGTCGGGTCTCAGCCCGTCAATGGTCAACCAGTCCATGTCTGCAGTGAAGCAGAGGCCGTAGATATGATTGGCGCCCATTCCGTAGTAGGGAGAATAGATGGTGACTTTTTTCCCTTCGGTCTTTGAAAGGCCGCAAACGATCAGGATCGTTTCCTCTTGGGGGTTGATTCCCTTGGCTTGCAGGGCATTGAAAACTTCACCTTTGATTTTTCCACCCGACTTGTAAGTGTAGGATCCATCGTCCTTGTCCTTTCCACTGACTTCATGAAGCTTGAGTTTGCCGTTTTCACGTTCCAGTCCGAGTAATACTTCCCCATAGCCCAACCGTTTCATTTCGGACCGGTAAAAGTCCTGTATGTCGTTCATGATTCCATTCCAGCGCGAAACATGATCCTTTAGAGGTTTACGGTCCTTGGGATGGAAGTATACGACGCGCAGTTTCTTGCCTGCATCTTTGTCCTTTTTCCCCTGCCAAGAACGAACGGCCTTGAGAATGACCTTGGCTTGCTCCGTCTGGGTATTCACGGCAGACCATGTGTAGACTCGAGAGCCT
This sequence comes from Opitutia bacterium, assembly GCA_002730975.1. GTDB lineage: Bacteria > Verrucomicrobiota > Verrucomicrobiia > Opitutales > Seribacteraceae. The sequence goes on along the minus strand of PCBO01000035.1, from coordinate 2,304 downwards.
TTTGAACCTGCAGATGAAACGCTTGCTTCGCCTTGGCTGAGCACTGGGACTAGAAAGAGAACTAAAGATACCAAGGGGCGAGTCATGAACTATTTAATCAAATGGCTTTTATGTAATTGGTTCGAGCCAATTCTGAGTCTAATGTTTTGCTTCAGAGTGCAAGACCTTAATCCATCCGTCCTTGAGCATTTTCCCTAAACGATTGAGGGTCTTCTTATGCTCCGGTGAAGCAGCCAAGTTGACGTTTTCGTCGGGATCAGTTTTCAAATCGAATAGCATCTTCTTTCCGTCGTTGAATTCGGCGTAATTGAATTGATTGGTGACGAGGCATCTGGCTGGGCCGTACTTGGAAAAAGCTGCGCTTTTCCATTTTAAGCGGGGGGTCTCTAGCAAGGGCTTGAAACTCGTTCCCTCTAGTCCTTTATTATTTGAATTTATGCCAACTAGGTCCATGAGGGTGGGGTAGAGGTCTACGAATTCAACCAAACGCTCGCATGTTTGCCCTGACTTGAAACCCGGAGCGGATATGATCAAGGGCGAGCGGGTCGAGAGGTGCAAGACGTTATGCTTGCCCCAGAAGTTGTGCTCGCCGAGGTGCCAGCCGTGGTCACCCCAAAGAACGATGACGGTGTTTTTGCTTAGATCCAGGTCGTCCAGCGTTTTCAGCACCTTTCCGATCTGGGCGTCGACGTAGCTTACGCAGGCATAATAGCCGTGCAGACACGCCCTGTGCCATTCCTCGCTATTGTATTTCATTCCCCTGTCATGGTAGTTGTGAATTTCGCCTGAGCCCCTGAGGGAGGAAGGAGCACCCTTGGGACGGTCAAGGTTGTCTGCAAGCTCGAGGGATGCTCGGTCGTAAAGATCCCAGTATTTTTTTGGGGCATAGAAGGGCAGATGTGGCTTGATGAACCCACAGGCGAGAAAGAATGGTTTGCTATTCTTTTTCATACGCTTGAGATCGGCAATAGTCTTGTTACCAATTTGGCCATCCGGATATGCGCTGTCGGCAACCTCGGGAAACTCTAAGACCGGACCGCGCTTTTTCTTCCCGCCAATCATGGATTTTGACTTTGGGTCGAGAAAAGAGGCTCCACCCATACTGGGTTTCCATGGGGCCTCGCTCCAGCTCCGTTTTGCGGTGTCGTTTCTGTGGTGAAAGATCTTTCCGTTGGAAATGCAATGGTATCCGTTCTTCCTTAATTCCTCTGGCAGGGTTATTGCGTCGGGAACATCCTTTTCGGCAAACGTATCGTATTTGAGAAAACGTTTCCGGGTGGGCCGAAGACCTGTCATCAAGCTAGCCCGCGAAGCTCCACAGACTGCGACCTGACAATAGGCTCGGTTGAAGACGGTTCCCTGCTCGGCGAGCTTGTCGATGTGGGGAGACTTGACCTCCTTACCACCATAACAACCGAGCTCCGGACGGAGATCGTCAACGGCAATGAAGAGTATATTCGGTTTGGCGTAGACTGAGTGCGATGCAAGAAAGCAGAACGCTGAAATTAGCAGAAGACCTTTTTTCATGAATTGAGTTCTCTGACTATCGGTTGCGTACTTCCGGCATTTTGCGTGCGAAAGCGCAGTCAGTCCTTTCGAGTTCGGAAACTGTTTTCTTTCTGAGTTTACGCAGGAGATCGGAGTGGTTTCCTTCGAAGGCCAAGTTAATCATTTCATTCGGATCCTTCTTCATGTCGTAAAGTTCCTCAGTTTCTCCGGGCAGGAGGTTGCGAATGTATTTGTAACGGTCGGTGCGTAGCGAGACCCACCATGGAACACGTTGCTTTTGGTAGATGGGGTCGTCCTTCATGTCGATCACCTCGTCACAGTCTTCTCCAAAGCTCATTCCCGTGTGGGCGAGAAGGAGGGGGCTTTTCCAGTCCTTGCGTTCTGGTTTCTCGAGCAGTGGAGTGAGGTCGCGACCATGCATCTTCCACGGATGCTCAAGCCCAGCCGTCTTGAAAAAAGTTGGGACAAGGTCTGCTCCTCCAACCGGCTTGGGACAGACTTTTCCGCTCGGAAACTTTTTCGGCATGCTTACGATAAGCGGTCCACGGATGGTACCGTCATATGGTGCCAATTTCATTTGGAATCCCTTTTGTCCCCAGGCGATTCCCTGGTCCGCTCCGAAAACGATAAGGGTATTGTCGTACTGCCCGGTTTCCTTGAGCGCCTTGATCAACTTGCCGACCCCCTCATCGATCGCCAGCACACCTTGGTTGTACTGTCTCTCCAAAGAGTGAAGGTCGGTACCGTGTATGAATTTGCCACTGACTGTACGACCCGCAAAACGTCCTGCCTTCA
>PCBO01000034.1 GCA_002730975.1 Opitutia bacterium | reverse complement strand
CTTCAAGGACTTTCACAACGTCGACAACCAAATCGACGACCCCCTTCACCAGACCAAAATCAAGGAACTGAAAAAGGGACTCAGGCGACAACAGCTCAAGTACTTTGATTCCGGACTCATGCCCGAGGAAATGAGAAACCGTATGATCAAAGAGAAAAAAACCACCGTATATGCTTTCGTTCGGGATCCAAAGCTTTACCCCCTTGCCCAATATCTCGACTACGCCGACTTGGCGCTGACTAGGAACAAGATGAACCTCAAGATTCTGACCAAGGGACTGTCATCCAAAGATCCCGTGATACGCTATTGGTCGGTGGTTGGTTTGTTGCTCCTTGAAAAGGGGGCCAAACCCGCTATTCCCTTCTTGAAAAAAGCGCTCGACGATTCGGACGAGATTCCCGCATTGGCCGCCTGGGCCATTTACAAGGCGGGCGACAAAAACTTTGCCGAAAAATGGATGCTTGAAACCATCACCAACAATCCTGGCAACAAGATGTTGGCAAACGTCCTCGATTGGATGGACGAAGACAGCTTTTCAATCCTTGCCAAAATCCCCAGTGACAAACTCCCCCAAAAGGGTTTGCTCAAGGACGTGGTAAAACGGGCCGAAGCAAGAAAGAAAGGCTGATCTCCTTACTTGATCGACTGGTCGCCATCGGGGTTTTCCGAGGTAATGCTTCGGTAGTAGCGTCCGCAAGCGGTTAGGTTCCGGTCCTTGTCGTAAAGGGAAGAGGTATGCCCGACCGCCTCGTTATGCTCGAAGGAGAACCAAGCGTAACCAGCCACCCAATCCTGCCTTTCCAACCAAGGTAGAACCTCCTTCATGAAGGCCAAAACCATATGCGGTTTGTGCCTGTTCTGGGCCAAGGACTTGGCCTCCCAGTCGGCGGGGGCAAACTCGGTTATCAAAATGGGACGTTTACCGTATTTTTCGTAAATCCTGCGCATCTTGGCCTTGAAGTGTTCCACATGGGTGCCTCCATACCAATGCACTCCTGAGTAATCGATGCGGTAACCAAGACGGTCGGCCTCGGTCATGAAGTCTCGCATCCAAGTGCCGCGGACACCTTGCACGCTATCGTCGTCTACACCTTCGGGGTTGGCGCAAGCGGGACTGCACAAGGGGACGCCCAGAGCTTCCAGTTGCGGCCAATATTTAAGGGCATTTTGATAGGACATGTTGGCCTGCTCGCGCTTATCGGGTTCATTGAAACCGAAGAAACGCTTGACCTTTCCGGATTTGATATGAGGGACGACGCTTTTTTGGAGTCCTTTGCCCAAACCATCGACCGACCATGCGCCCCAAGCCATGGGAACGAATTCGACATTGGCCGGCTGATTGGGAACCTGATCCCATCCCCAGGAATAACTCCAATAAGGGTTGACCTTCTTAAGGCGGGGCAAATTTCCTGCGGCAGATCCTTTTTCACCGGCTTTACGCATAGTCAGACAAATTCCCTTCTTTCCGGGAAACCTGAGCTGCTCGTCCGTAAAATGTTTCTTGGCCACATTCAATTTGTAGGGGGTAACTGCGGTTTTGAGTTTTGCCAAATTCTTGCGAGCCGATTCAGCAGGCTTCCAGAACCAACCCTTGGGGTCCCAAACTTGGGCATACCGGTAGTCGCGCAAAAGCAATTCATAAGCAGCGATCGCAGCCTTGACGTCACCCTTTTGACGGAGAGCGTCACCCTTGAGCATGAGGCAGGTGCCTACCTCGTTGAGGTTGGAATATTTCTTGGCATCCTTGACGGGAGCATATCCGTTCAACTTGGTATTAGTTTGCTTAGCATGGACGCCCCAAGTCTTGAGGGCTCGATCGGCATGGGCGACGGCGGCATTCCAATCCTTGCGCCCCAAAGCCTTCCATGCCTTGGCAGTGACCTCGTAAGCTTCCTCGGCTAAGGCGACCTGGCCGATGAAAAGGAAAGACAAAAAAGTAATATAATTTCTAATGAGTTTCATGATTTTACCCAGACTAAAAACGATAACCTTTTCTTTTCTCGTATTCCCGTAATTTCTGCTTCGCTTTAGCTGCTCGATCGCGGTAAGATTGAACAAATCTTTCAAGCTTACCGGGGTTGTCGCGGTTTTCAAAACATTCAAGTGCAGGATCCTCAAAACGAACCATCCAACCTCGTAGCAAGGCTTGAAGGGACTCCGACCTACTATCAACATCAGCGCCTGACAATAAATTGACCAGGCAATTCGGGTCTGCCTTCAAGTCGTATAACTCCTCGGCAGTACGCAGTTCAAGATGCTTGATCCTTGCTGTCAGTTTTGTATCCCCACGGGAAGCCTTTTTCATCGCCTGGTAGCTTGCGCCGCCGAGGCGCCCGAAACGACGTTTTCCGTTGGACCACGGGTTGAACACATAGGCCGATTCCCTAGTGATCACCGAGCGCATTGGCAGGGCGTCCCCACCATGGATATGGTGAAACTGGATAAAGACAGCATCACGGCCATCCTGTTTCTCACCCCTGAGTAGAGGCAGGAAAGAACGCCCATCAGAATTTGGTGGCTTCAAACCCACCGCCTCGAGGATTGTCGATTGCAGGTCGACCGTTGAAATCATGTGCGTTCTGTCGATGGAACCCGGCTTGACCGTTCCAGGCCAACGTATGACCCAGGGCGACCGAACGCTGTCAGGGTAGCAATTGAACTTGGCACCGGGAAAAGGCATTCCGTGGTCGGCCATGAAAAGGACGATCGTGTCGTCGACCAACCGGGCTTTTTCCAATTCACCAAGGACCACGCCCACCATGTCATCGAGGCGTCGGACAGAGGTGCAGTAGGCTGCAAATTCCCGGCGAACGCCCGGCAGGTCNGGCAAAAGTCCGGGCAACNGCACCTCATCGGCCTTGAAGGTGCGTGAGGATTGTGCCCGTTCCTCAAACCTACGCGTTGCCCTGCNGCCACCGAAGGGATGATGCGGATCATGGGAATTGGCCATAAGGAAGAAAGGCTGCCTCGATGTTTTTGCCATCTCTAAAAACTTCCTTGAAAACTCCCGGTATATTTCAGGGTCTCGCCCCCAGAGGTTTTCATCTCCCGCACCGGGCCAGCGATAGGCCACGGACCAGCGAAAAAGTTCCTCCTGGCTAAGGGGCTTGCCTATCGTGCCGCAGATGTACCCCCCCGCATTCAGGATTGAAGGCAAGGTGGGTATACCCGGATGAATGCGCTGAAAACCCTCGGCCCCGTTGTTGTGGGAATAGAGGCCGGTAAGCATCACGCTGCGGGAAGGGGTGCATATGGAAATGTTTACATAGGCGTGCCGAAAAAGCATCCCACCGGATGCCAACTTGTCAATGTTTGGGGTGATATCCTTGGCCGCACCGCCGAAACAACCCGGAGTGTCCCAGTTCATGTCATCAGCGACGATCAACAGGACGTTCGGTCGCTTAACGGGAGCAGCAAGCTGGGCCTCGACCTGGCAAACCGAAAGGATGCAAAAGAAGACAATCAATCGTTTCTTCACGATAAAAGAGCCCTGAATTTCGCCCTATTTCAAGACTTTCAAGTACATATCCCTGAAGTGGACGAACATTCCGGGGTCGTGCAATTGAAACTGGATCATTCCCCGCTTGAGGCGTTTTTTTTGCGGTAAGTTCTCCGTGAACTCGGAGGCGGGCTTGCCGTTGATGGAAAACTTGAACTGGTTGCCCTTGACCACGACGTGTACGGCATTCCATCCATTCTTGTTGATGTCATCCTTGGTCACGGCTCCCTTGATCTTGGTCAAGGTAGGCTTGTCATTTTCGTCGATCACCAAACGTTCACCACGAAAACAGCGGTGCTCCCTACGGCCAGGCGTATGAAAATCCCATGCCCCGAGCACCTGCGGGCCTATACCGAGATGACCAATGTCCGCATGATAACTTTGGAAGCCGCGTTTGCCCGTAGGGTCGACGATTGCTCGTATGCTCACCCCACTGTTCCCCTTACCGGGGAAGCGGTAAGCAAACTTCAACTCGAAGTCAGTCACTTCCTTGTTTTGGTAAACGATATAGCTGCGGGCCTTGGCACCGTTCCCCACGATCATGCCGTTCTCGACTGACCAGGCTGGAGCCGTCTTGGCCGGCATCGCCTCCCAGCCATCGAGTGTCTTGCCGTCGAAAATTTTAATGAAATCTTGGCCTGGCTTGGATGAAATGACCTGGAGCGTCATAAGAGCCGTAAGCGTAGCGATTATACAGGGAATATTATTTTTGATCATGTCATGCTCCGTAGGATTAAATCAATGGAAGGAATTCTACACATTCAGTAAGATTTCATTTCCATAGTCGATCATTTAGAGATTGCGGACGAGTTTGTTTTACTGAAATTGAAAACTTCAAAACAGGTTAAGGAAACCCGTCTGGCTAAAGGAAAATCTCTCATTCCAACATCAAATTCAAAGTTAATACTGACATGCGAACCTACAAAATAATTTTTACCGTTCTTCAGAGTATCATACTGCTTACGGGTCTTGCTAGAGCAGAAGAAAAGGCAGAGGTTTCTTCTCCAAGGCACGGCGTATTCGCCAGCGATAAGGGCCAAGTCGTCAAGTATGACGAAGCGGGCAATGTCCTCTTGAAATTCAGGACCGGCTCGGTTCACCGCATTCAACAGTTACAGAACGGCAACGTTCTTTGCCAGTCCGGCTGGAAGAAACTGATTGAGGTCAACCCGGAAGGTAAAACAGTCTGGAGTTACGATGCGCAAAACAGCAATGGGAACAAAGGAAAGAAACTCGAGGTACACGCCTTTCAAAGGCTTGAAAACGGCAATACCATGGTCGTGGAAAACGGCATCGGACGAATCATCGAGATCAACAAGGCAGGCCAAATCCAGCATGAGCTGAAGTATCAGGTCAAGCAATTCAATGCGCATCGCGATGTTCGGCAAGGGCACAAACTAAAGAATGGAAACTACCTTCTTTGCCACGAAGGCGAAGGACGGGTCACGGAATACTCACCCACCGGCAAGATTATCTGGGACTATCAGGTCTCGCTTTTCGGCAAGCCACGCAAAGGAGGCCATGGTCCCGAAGGCTGGGGAAACCAAGTATTCAACGCCATTCGTCTGCCAGATGGGAACACCCTGATTGCCACTGGTAGCGGTCACTCGGTCATCGAAGTGACTCCCAAGAAGGAAATCGTCTGGCACCTCAAGCAAAAGGATATTTCCGGCGTCACCCTCGCTTGGGTCACCTCTCTGGAGCTTTTGCCGAACGGAAATATCATCATAGGAAATTGTCACGCTGGTCCAGACAACCCGCAACTGATCGAGGTCACGAAAGACAAGAAACTTGTATGGAGCTTCAAGGACTTCAAAAACCTCGGTAACAAGACCGCGGCATCCGCAACCATCGGAGTGAAAGGCGAAGTGATTCGCTAGGACCGGAGAGTTCGACCTCGACACTTCATTGGCTGAGCTTGTTCAAGCAAGCGGCCAGCTTAAACTTGGGAAGACTAATATTCAATTAGTCGCGGCTACCAAACACAAGAATTGCTTGGAAAGGCACTAGGCAACGAATGCAAATCAGGCCAAAATACCTTGGACTGGATAGGCGTCCTCCACCCCGGTGAGGCGTTGTTGCAAACCTTGAAAGGGAAACGTGAAGCGGTGGTTGTCGATCCCGAGGCAATGCATGATAGTGGCATTGAGTTCATTCAGGTGCACGGGATTCTCCGTAATGTTGTAGCTGAAGTCGTCGGTTTCCCCGTAGGTGGTTCCCGCCTTGATCCCGCCACCGGCCATCCACATGCAAAAATTACGCGGATGGTGGTCGCGACCGTAGTTTTCCTTGGATAGCTTCCCTTGGCAATACACGGTGCGACCGAACTCGCCCCCGAAGACGACTAAGGTATCTTCCAGCAGACCGCGCTGCTTGAGGTCCTTGACCAGCGCCGCAGTCGGTTGGTCGACGTCCATGCACTGTCCTTTGATGAGCTTGGGCAGGTTACCGTGCTGGTCCCAGCCACGATGTAGGATCTGCACGGTTCGTACGCCGCGCTCGATCAGGCGGCGCGTGAGGATGGCAGAGTTAGCGTAGCTACCGGGCTTTTGCACATTGGGTCCGTACATTTCGAGGGTGGCCTTGCTCTCGGTCCCCAAGTCGGTCAACTCGGGCACGCTGCTCTGCATGCGAAAAGCCATTTCGTATTGGGATATCCGAGTCTGGGTCTCGGGATCGCCGAAACGCTCGAAGGTCTTCCGGTTCAGTTTTCCGAGGGCGTCCAGCATGACCCGACGATCACTCGGATCGACACCCGGAGGGTTCTTGACGTAAAGGACAGGATCACCAGATCCACGAAGAGCTACCCCATCGTATTTGCTGGGCAGAAATCCACTGCTCCACATGCGAGTAAAAAGGGCCTGAGCCTGACTGGCTTTAGGAAAGGTAGGCGTGAACACGACGAAGGCGGGTAAGTCTTGGCTCTCGCTGCCGAGGCCATAACTGATCCATGAACCGAGGCTGGGCTTACCCGGCACCTCGCTACCGGTCATGACGAACGTGCAGGCGGGATCATGGTTGATGGCGTCGGTATGGACCGACTTGATCATGGTGACGTCGTCGGCGATCTCCTTCATGTGCGGAACCAGTTCGCTCATTAGGATACCCGACTGACCGCAACGTTCGAAGGCGAACTTGCTGGGAGCGACAGGGAAACGAGCCTGACCGCTGGTCATAGTAGTGATGCGCTGCTTGTTACGCACAGAGGCCGGCAGGTCCTTGTCGAAGAATTCCTGCATCTTCGGCTTGTAATCAAAGAGATCCATCTGGGCGGGAGCCCCGTTCATGTGCAGGTATATGAGATTCTTCGCCTTCGGTGCAAAATGCGGAAATCCAGGAAGTGCCGGATGTACGCCGCCAACAGCGGGGGGCTGGACCGCGAACGCTCGATGGCCAAGCAGTTGGGCTAGGGCGATACCCCCGACCTTGAGGCCGGCGCCTTGAAAGAAGCGGCGGCGGGTTTGCAATTGATGGTATTCGAGAGCAGGGTTCATGACGGCATCAGTTCTTGTTCACCACTTCGTCCAGATTCAGAAGAAGGTTGGCCACGAGGGTCCAAGAAGCGAGCTCGTGGGGTGCGAGTTCCTTGTCCGGAACGCTTTCACCATAGGCGATGAGTTGCTTGGCTGCCTCGAGGTCCTCGGCATAACGGGACAGGTGCCCTTTGAGAACATCCGTGATGATCTTTGCTTCGTCCGATGCTGGCCGCCGCGAAGTAACGGTACGCCAAGCCCACTGGATACGTTGATTGTCCTTGACGCCACCTTCCTTGAGAATGCGCTGGGCGAGGTTGCGGGCAGCCTCGACGTGCTGTATGTCGTTCATCAACTGGAGTGCCTGCATGGGGGTGTTGCTACGACCTCGAGCGGTGCAACTCTGCTCGCGATTGGGAGCATCGAAACTGGCCATAAAGGGAGCCGGGGCGGTGCGTTTGAGGAAGGTGTACAGGCTGCGGCGATAGAGGTCGTCACCCTTGCCTTGCTTGTAAAAGCGCGTGTTGCTGCGACCGAAACCAACAGGTTCCCAAATATTGGGTGGCTGGTAGGGCAGAACCCCTCTGCCGCCGATTGTCGACACGAGCAAACCGCTCACGCTCAAAGCCTGATCCCGAATCACTTCAGCATCCAAACGATGTCGTGGTCCACGAGCGAGAAGACGGTTTTCGGGATCTTTCTCAAGCAAAGCCGGCGAGACCTTCGTGCTTTGACGATAGGCATGACTAGTCAAGATGCGCTTCACGAAACGTTGCATGTTCCAGTCGTCCTCGATGAAGCGAAGGGCCAACCAGTCCAAGAGTTCGGAATGGCTCGGCAATTCGCCCTGAGTGCCGAAGTCGGCACTAGTCCTGACCAGACCCGTGCCGAAGAATTGTTGCCAAATGCGATTGACCGCTACCCGGGCGGTCAAGGGGTGATCATCACGCACCATCCAGTTGGCGAGGTCGAGGCGGTTATAGTCGCGATCCTTAGGCTTGGCGGGCAGGGCGGGAAGAAAAGCAGGCACCCCGCGCGAAACCTTTTCGCCAGGGTTGTCGTATTGTCCCCGTATCATGACGTAGCTTTGCCTAGCCTTAGGCAAGTCAGCCATGACGAAGGTGATGGCGGCGTTCTTGTTGACCTCAGCTTTCTTTCTCTCGAGAGCGGCTATCTTTCGAGTCAAGGGTCCGAGGGTCTCACTGGCCCCGGAATAAACGTTAGTCAACCAATGCCGGTGCAATTCCTTCTCCTGGGTCTTGTTCCATTTCGCTGGCACTTTCCCCTTGAAGCGCTTGCGCAAGTCGTCGGTGAGGTCCTTGTTGCGGACTCCCTCGCCCTGCTCTTTCCAGACCTTCCAAGAAAGGGTTGGATCCTTGGCCGGATTAGTGGTGGACTCGACACCGAAGTGGTCCCATCCCATCTTGCCGGAAAACTGAGTGAAGGCATAACCAGTCACCTTGTGGCCAGGCTTTAGACCCACCTTGGCAGCGGAAAACTCAAGGCGCACCCACTTTCCTTTATCGGGTAACGGGCCCATGTCTATGCGCTCGTGAGTATTCACATTGCCCCAACCGATCTTCTCGTGAGCCCCCCAGACGACGCGGTGCTTCCAGCCACCAACGTAGAATTGCACCATGACGGCTTCCGGTGGGTTATCCGGATCGAGGTAGCAATGAACGAAGAACTTTCCACCCTTGGGAATGACCAAGGGGGTACCTTCCGAAAAGACGTCTTGGCCGGTGGCGTTCTTGGCCGTTCGGGTGATGGCTCGCTTGCCACTAAATACCGGTCCTTGCTCCTTGGTGACGAATGTAAGGGGCGGACCAGTGACCTGTAGCTTGCCCTTGGGGAAATCATCCTCGAACCACAAGGTTTTCTTTCGTTCCGGCTTGGGCAAGGGGTCGAGCGACGCGGGATCTTGATATTTGATCTTGGTCACCGCCGCGGCAACACCCTTATGCGCCTTGGCAATCTCTGCATCAAGCGCGGCGAGGCGCTTGTCGTCACCGGGTCGGGGAACACGAATAATAGGTGGTGTATTATTTTTGTTCCCGTCCATAGCAGGATCGGCGGCACTGTGAAAGAAGGAGTAGAGGGAATAGTATTCCTTGGTCGAAAGTGGGTCGAACTTGTGGTCGTGGCAGACGGCGCATCCTGCGGTCAACCCCATCCAGACTTCAACCGCGGTCGAAGTACGATCGACGGCATAGCGGTAGATCCATTCATCCTTGATGCTGCCTCCCTCACCCGTTGTGATGTTACAGCGATTAAATCCGGACGCGACCCGTTGGTCGATCGTGGGTTTAGGCAGGAGATCGCCGGCCAATTGCCAGCGAGTGAATTCATCGAATGGCAAATTCTTGTTAAAGGCTCGCACGACCCAGTCGCGGTAGGGCCACATGGAACGTTCGTTGTCGAGGTGAAGACCATGGGTGTCGGCATAGCGGGCGAGATCCAACCAGTAGCGTGCCATGTGCTCCCCATAGGTTTCGCGGCCCATAAGACCATCGATCATTTCGCCCCATGCCCGGGAGGACTTGTCCGCGAGAAAAGCATCCACCTCGGCAGGAGTGGGAGGCAGTCCGATCAGGTCGAGATAGACCCGCCGCACCAAGATTTCTGGCTTAGCCGTTTCAGCCGGCTTGAGCCCTTCCGTAAGCAGACGATCCTGCAAAAAGGCGTCGATGGGATTTTCCGTCCCAGACACTTTGGGAACCTGCTGCTTTTGCAGTGAAGTGAAAGACCAGTGGACTTCATACTCGGCGCCCTGCTCGATCCAGCGCTTGAGAACATTCTTGTCGGCTGCGGTCAATTTCTTGTGGGACTTCGGCGGTGGCATGACCTCATCCTCGTCCTTCGAGATGATCCTTGCCCAAACTTCGCTCTTTTCCAAGTCGCCTGGAGCAATGGCCCGGACACCATCGCGATCGACCAAGGCCCCTGCCCTTTCGTCCAGTCGCAACTTCGCCTTGCGATGCTTGGCGTCCTGTCCATGGCAGGCGAAACAATTCTCGGACAGAATGGGCCGCACGTCGCGATTGAAAAAAACCTTTTCCTCTCCATTGGAAAGAAAGGGAAGCACGGCAACAATCGGCAAGATCTTCAAGGACATCTATTAAATGCTAGAGAATAGTTCGTATCATTCGCCAGAAAAAAGTTAAAGGATGGAAAACGACAAAGATCACTTCCCCCAAACATGCGAACCATCGACCAATTCCCTGTAATGGGTCTCCAGTCTTGCCTTAAGCTCGGCCACTTTGGTCGGATTGGTTTTCGCCAAGTCCTTCCTCTCTCCGATATCCTTGGAAAGGTCGAAAATCTGGAAATCAGACAAGGTGGCGCCCTTGACTTGTTCGGCATTTCCACTGTGCACCGTATTGTACTTTCCGATATTCAATTTTGCCAACACCTTCCATTGCCCGTCGCGCATGGCGACCCGGCGGTTATTGAGGGCATTGTAATAGATCCAGAGCAAGGGCTTTTCCCGGACGACCCGCTTGTCTTCGAGAGCAGGCAAAAAGCTTGCTCCATCCAAAACCAAGCCCTTCGGAGGCTTGGTACCGGCGAGTTCGCAAAAGGTTGGAAGAAAGTCTAGGGCCGAGACGGAACGGGAGCTGACTTGTCCGGCTTTGATGCGGGCCGGCCAATGCATGATTCCCGCGACGCGGAAGCCTGCCTCGGTCGTCCAAAGCTTCATGCCACGCAAGGGATCGGCGACACCGAAAGAGCGGCCCGACCTCGGGCCATAGCGAAGGAGGGTTTCGGGACCATTGTCGGAAGTAAAGACAATCAGCGTGTTTTCAACGAGCTTCATGGACTTGAGGGCCTTCATCAATTTGCCCACCGCTGCATCAATGTTCGTCACGTTGGCAAAGTACTGAGCCTGGTTGTGGTTCTTGGCGACCCCGTCGTATTGGTTGACCATCTCCTTGGGGGAGGCCACCGGTTCGTGCGGTTCGTGAAAGGCAACGTACATAAAGAAAGGTTGCTGGGAATCCTTGGCCTGTTGTTTCTTCAGCCAGCCCAAAGCCTCGTCCACCACGAGCTGACAACTGAACCCCTTCAAAGGTCCGGCTGCCTTACCGTTGCGCACGAAATTCTTTGGATTCTCATGGGACGGACTGGCATTGTTCTGGGTACCGAACCAATGGTCGAACCCGGCCGCATCGGGCTGGGGTTGCTGGGGATTGTTGAACTTTCCGTTGCAATGCCATTTGCCCGACATGCAAGTTGCGTATCCGGCCTTCTTCAGAAGCTTGGGAATGGTCACCTCGGAAGCCCGCATATGGACGCCGCGCCCGCTCGGAATCCAATCGTATACCCCCGCCCGGTTCGGGCTGCGCCCAGTCAAGAGGCCAACCCGCGAAGGCGAACAGACCGGAGCGGTGGAATAAAAGTCGGTGAAGCGGATGCCACCCTTGGCCATGCGATCCAAGTGAGGTGTCTTGATCTTCGGATGCCCGTAGCAGGCCAGATCCCCGTAACCCAGATCGTCGCACAGAACGACCACGACGTTGGGCCTTTTCCCCTGCTTGGCATGAACCTGTAGGCAGGCAAGAATGAAAACGAGGGAGCGAACGAGTATTTTCATTCCCACATACAAAACAAGAGCGAAGGAAACGTCGCTATGAAATTTGCCGAAAAGACATTTTCCTTGATTAACTTGCTAAATTTTCAATGTATCATTCCTTTTCTGAACACCCCGTAATAATCACCTAACCTCCTTTCTTTTATCATGACCATAAGAAACAAATCAAAAGTCGAAATCGGCGTCGTGCCGACTCACCTCATGTTCGTCGGTACCCTTGCTCCAGACGAATCAGGCAAGCTTCCTCGCACCCGCTCGGGAGACCTCAAGGTCGTATCCGGCATGCGCCTGCTTTGCCGCACTTCCCCCGTCAAACTGAACAACGTCCAAATCACTTTGTTCCCGGGAACCGATTCCAAGGATTTGGACGATATGTTCAAAGGGTTTCGCTCGCTCAAGCTCAATGTCCACCTCATCATGATGGTCGGCGGTGCCAACCCGCTCAACCCGAAGGACGAGGACGCCGTCGTGGACATGCTGAATTCCGGGCTCGAGGTGGCCAAGAAATATAAGGTGAAGCACGTCTCCTCCACTTCCTTCGAGGAATGGCTGGCCGGCAAGAAACTAAAGGGCAAGGCCTTTGACAATGCAGTCAAGCAAGTGATCAAGGTCCATGCCCGCTGCTTCAAGGAAAGTGGACTGGCCAAAAGCTCGATCGAGGCCTGGCACATGGAATTTCTGCGTGGAGTCGAATTTCAGAACTTCACCAACGCGGCCAAGGCCGCCAAAGTGGTCAAGGGAATCAACAAGAAGATCAAAAAGAAGTTCTTCAAGGTCATGATCGACGCCGCTCATTGCGGAGATTCCGATCTTTCGATGGAAGAGAATGAAAAAGTCATAAAGGATTTGGCCAAAAACGATGCCCTCGGAATCTTCCACGCCTCCGCCAAGACCACCCGAGGATGCCTCTCCACCGATGACGGTTGGATCGGAGCCCTGCTCGCCGCCTATGCCCCGACTGGAAAGCTCAAGCACGTCTTTGTCGAACTTTTTCATCACCAGGATCCGGCTCTCGCCCCGCTCCGCAAGGCAGTCAAGGGACACGGAGTCAACACCACCGACGGGCGTACCTATAACAAGGCGGTTACCGACGGAGTGATCGAAGTCGCTCACCGACTCAACAATTTGGCTGCCCGCAAGCTGATCAAGTAGCAAACACACCTAACCCAAGCAACGATGACGGGCAAAGCGTCCGCAAAACGGAAACCGGCCAGGCCTTCCAAAGGCTTACTTTCCGCCCCCCTGCTTGCCCGGTTTCGCTCATCCTTCGAGATGAACGAGGCCGACCGGGCTCGCTTCAATGCGATCGCCCAATGCGACCTCAACGAACTGGCGCTAAGCCACGAGCTCAAGGCCAAAGACGACGGGCATTTTAGCCACCGGGTCGCGACCAAGGGAATCACCCACCAAAAGGCGGCCGGGCTTTGCTGGCTCCATGCATCGCTCAACCTGCTTAGACCCAGGGTTATTCGGAAACTCGATTTGGAAAACTTCGAGTTCTCCACCGCCTACCTTCAATTTTGGGATCTTTTGGAAAAAGGGAACCGTTACCTCGAGAGTATAATCAAATTGCGGGAAGCCGACCCTCTCGACCGCTCCTGGAAACTACTCAATCTTTGGATTGCGGGAGACGGTGGATGGTGGGCATATGCGAAGGCCCTAATTCAGAAATACGGACTGGTCCCCGCTTCCGTAATGCCCGAGACGAAGAACAACAAGGACACTCGGATCATGAGCAAGGTATTGGCCGAACTCCTGCGCTCCAAGGCCACGGAAATACTGCGTGAGGGCGACAAGGGGTCCAAGGAGACGGCCTTGCGCAAAATCAAGGAAGGCGCCATGGAGGACGTCTTCCGCTTCCTCAGCCTGAATCTGGGAGTTCCGCCCACAGAGTTCGAGTGGCGCTACGAAAAGCAAAAAAAGGCAAAGGGAAACGGCAAGCAGACCGTGAAACAAGATCGGCTCACTGCTTTGAAGAAATATACTCCGCAAAGTTTTTTCAAGCAAACCGTAGGACTCGAGCTCTCCGACTACCACTGTTTGTTCCATACCCCGGACAGGCCCTTTGGCAAGCATTACGTCTTTGACGAGCAATACTGCACGGTAGGAAACGACGAGATGAACTTCGTGAACCTGGAGATCGGGGAGATCAAGAAGATTTGCCTCAAGGCAATTCTCGCCAATGAACCTATTCCATTTGGAGTCGACATGGGAATCGATCAATCCACCAAACACGGATTGATGGAACACAAGCTCTTTGACTACGAAGCCCTCTTCGGAATCAAAATGGACCTGACCAAAGCGGAACGGAAGCGACTGTGTGCTCCTAGAGCCGGTCACATGATGGCCATTATCGGAGTCGACCTCAAGAAAAGCGTCCCTCAAAAATGGCTGATCGAGAACAGTTGGGGCGATGGCAAGGGCCAAAAGGGGCTCTGGACCCTCTTCGACACATGGTTCGACGAGCATGTAGACCACGTCATCGTACATAAGAAAAACATTCCCGCCAAAACGCTTAAGATCTTCACGGAAAAACCGATTAGGCTCCCTATTTGGTACTGGGACTAATTAGAGGTTTACCAATCCATGAGAACGGACTTCAACACTTCAAACTAAGAGGTTCTTAAGCAATCTAGGCAAAATCCCATGCGGAAACGTTTTCTTCAAGGTGAGAAGTGGAAGTAGTGCCCGGAATGACGATTATATTTGGGGAATGCCCGAGTAACCATCCCAAGGATTCTTTAGCGGGAAGATTTGCACCTGACTCCATCGGTTGAGCTCCAAGAGGCCCCCAAGGGAGATAGGCTATCCCCTTTTCATTCGTGTAATCCACCATGGCATCTTCATCACGTTCAGCTTGATTGTAACGATTTTGAACGGTTGCGATCGAAGTGACGCTCAATGCCTTGTCGAGCTCACCCTGATTAACGTTGGACAAACCGATAAAACGAATCTTTCCTTCGCAACGTGCCAAATCCAAAGCACCTACTGACTCTTCCAAGGGCACCTGCGGATCGACCCGATGGAGTTGAAAGAGATCGATGCAATCGGTCTTCAAGTTTCTCAAGGCAGTCTCAACTTGCGTAAGTAAAGTTTTCGGCGAACCATCCACTACGATCTGGCCGGGAGCCGGCTTGTCGACTCCTCCCTTGGTCGCGACGAAGATTCCATCCGGATAAGGGTGGAGAGCATCGGCAAGTAGCTTATCCGCCCACTCAGGACCATAAGCATATGCAGAGTCAAAAAATTGAACACCGAGATCGAAAGCTCGCTTAAGGAGTTTCTTTCCTTCTTCCCATTCCGCATAGGGTCCGAAGTTACCCGGTTGCCCGGTAAGACGCATGGCGCCGAAACCTATACGATCGACGGTAAATTCACCTCCGATGGAGAAGGTACGCGATTGCTTGGCTTCCTGACTCATCAAAACAATTACAACTAAAAATGAATTAAAGAAATATTTATCTTTAAAGAGAAAAATTAATCTTGCGATTAGTTTTTACTTTGTGCGTTTAAAAAAAGCTGAGTAATGTAATGTGAAATGAAGCCAATTCAAGTGATGCTACTGGCCATGAGCCTGAAAGTATCGTTGACGGGGACGGACAAAACCGACCTGTCTCCAGATCACTATTTCATTAATGAGGTTTGGGCTAAGGTCGGCGAACTTTCCTGTCTTAAGTGTCACCAAGATTCGGGCGAAGCAGAGGACAGTCGATTTATTCTGCAGGAAACTATTCTGCTGAATGGAAAAGCTTTGCAGACTGCCCGGATAGCCAACTTCAAAGCATTCGCCAAAATGGCACGGATGAAGAAAGTCGGACACCCCCCTAGGCTTCTTCTAAAACCGATCGGGGAAATGGACCATGAAGGCGAACAAGTGTTGAAACCGGACTCCACGGGTCATACCATTCTGAAGGCTTTCGTACAACGCATGGAAGGGAAATCCTTATCGTTTAAAACCATCGAAAAGTACAAACCAAGTTCCTTTTTTGAGGGGGTGACCATGATAGAAAACGAAAGCTTGCTAAGACGCCTGACGCTGTCGCTGGCGGGCCGCCTTCCTACTCCAAAGGAAAGGCAAGACATTCGGCTAATGGGCTTACCCGGGTTGAATGGAATACTCGAAAAACTCATGGCCGAGAAACCGTTTTTCGATCGCCTCAAGGAAGGGTTCAACGACATTTTCCTGACCAATGGTTACGATGGGAACGGGGAGCTAATCCTGTCCT
>PCBO01000033.1 GCA_002730975.1 Opitutia bacterium | reverse complement strand
GCGAACTACTATGCGCCATAGAAGAGAACCGAGAACCCTCTAACAGCGCAAGAAACAACTTACAATCACTAGAGCTTTGCTTCGCCGCCCTTCAAAGCGCCGAGACCGGGCAATCGGTCAAGCCCGGAGAAGCTCGAACCCCGCCAACGGATAAGTTGCAAACCAAAACCCCAATCAGGGGGCAGGCTCAGTAACTTCCTCAACTTCATTATTCAGGCTCTTGAAGAGCTTGAACAAGGGGCTATTAGTCGTGAGTATCAAGGAAGACTGGCTATCGATTATCAACTTGTAGGTTTCCAAGGTTTGGAGAAAGGCGTAAAACTCGGCAGCCTCGGGTGTCTGGTTAAAAGCCTTGGCATAAATCGCGGTGGCATTGGCATCCGCCTCGCCTTTAATTTCCTCAACGTTCCTATAAGCTTCCGAAGCCACAACAGCTAATTCTCGTTCCTTTTCACCTTCTATTCTTGCCTCTTCTCCGTCACCCTCAAACCGGTATCGTGCTGCAATTTCCTGCCGTTCACTGATCATACTGCCATAAATTTCCCGACGTACTGTCTCGTTATAATTAATGCGCTTAAAACGGATGTCGAGTAATTCAATACCCAGATTTTCAAGCTTCGGTCCAGCCGTTTCGAAAATTTGCCCTTCCACGTCCTTTCTACCAAAACTTAAATCAGTGAATACGCTTCCGTTGCGTTCGTTCAACTCAATTAAATTTTCGTCGCGAGCGGGCACTCGGTCCTTGGTCGTGCGAATAATTTCGATGATTTCATGCTTGGCCACGGCATTGCGGGTTTCGCTTCCGAGGATATCGTTCAAACGGGAACGCGCACTACGTTCATCCCGAAGATTAGTGAAATACAGTTTGGGGTCGCTTATTCGCCAACGGGCAAAAGTGTCTACGATCAGATAATCTTTTTTCTTTGTGGACATTTCATTCGGGGGCCCATCCCAAGGAAGGAAACGTTTTTCAATACGATTCACCTTTTGCACGAAGGGGAGTTTGAAATGCAAGCCAGGTTCGGTCACGGGATCGCCTTCAATTTCACCAAACTGGGTAATGATCACCTGCTCCGTCTCGTGCACTACGTAGGCACTAAGAAATAAGGCGAATATCGCCATCGGAACAAGGAAGAGAAGAGGGAAAAAGAATGCGTTTAGTTTCAGTTTCATCGTGCCCCCCCTTCATTCCGTCCCGTTTCAAGTTGAAGGAGAGGAAGAACCTGAGAAGCATCTTCATCCAGAATTATTTTACGACCCAATTGAGGCAATACCTCTTTCATCGTTTCAAGATAAAGACGTTGCTTAGTGACTTCGGGAGCCTTGAGATATTCCTCAAACACTGCATTGAATCGGGCCACGTCACCTTCGGCTTCGTTTACTCTCTTTTTAGCATAACCTTCAGCTTTTTGAATCTCTTTCTTGGCTTCTCCCTCCGCCTTGCGCACCTCCTCTTTCTTACCCTCTGCAACATTTATCATACGCTTCTTTTCTTGTTTCGCCTGATTGACCTCATTAAAAGAGGGTTCGACAAGAGGAGGAGGCTTGACGTTCAGAAGCTGTATCAGATCAATTTGAATACCAAGCTCATAAATCTTAACCTGTTCCGACAACATTATCCGTGCTTGTTCCTCGATTTCCTGACGCCCGATGGTAATCACTTCGTCCACGGTGCGATCGCCCACCATGGTTCGCATCACTGCCTCCGATACGTTTCGAAGGGTATCTTCGGGGTTCTGCACCTTGAACAGAAACTTGTCGGGTTGCACGATTCGGTACTGCACCACCCATTCGACGACTGCGGTATTCAGGTCTCCCGTAACCATACTGCGTTCTTGGTCTTGCTCCCTTCTCGAAGAAACCTGTGAGTCATTGGTTGCACCCTCCGAGCCGAAACCGAATTCCTGCTTCAGTTGCCGCTTAACGGGGAGGACGTACACGTCTTCGATACCAAACGGTAGCTTCCAGTGAAGACCTGCTGGAACAGTGTCTACGTGCCTGCCGAAACGCAGGACAACCCCTTCGGATTCTGCTTCCACCGTATAGATGGAGGATCCAAATCCAGCTAATATTAATATCCCGACTACAACCCAAAGGATTCTTCCACCCCTTAGGAATTCGGGCAAACTGTCGTCAAATGAATTGCTAAAGGCCATGTAAGGTGAATTTTAGAGGTATTTGCGTCCAAGGAGGAAAGAATAAGAGGTGTAGGGGGCAAGAAGATTGTTCTCATGTGGTGGCACTAGCCGACCTCATTTTCTACAATCCAAGGAAGACCATCAAATGCGCTTCCGCATTTCCTTCTCGATGTGATCCTCGATCACGTCGATGGCCAATCCGATCTGCAAGGTAAGTATGTTACCGGCTCGAGTCACCGACTGGCTTTTCATAAGATCCGCAAGCCGATGCTTGGAGCCCTTGCCCAAGGCGGCCATGGCCATCATTCCATTGGCCATGCCTTCCATTTGAGCCGCAGTTGCCTCGTCTTCGGCAACCACGATTGCAACCATTTTAAGCAATCCGTCGGCTTCTCCGACCACCATGCCCATCGATTTCACCTTCTTCGCCATCCCCATTCCATGCCTGTCAAGATCATGGTGAGCAGAAGCCTTGGCTACGTCGACGTAAGCGATTATCCCGGGATCATCGACAATTTGACGAAGATTACCCAACAGGGCGATCGGTCCATGGGACGCTCCCTTGCCCTTGGCCAACTTGATTCCCTGCCTAACGTAATCGGCATCGGGCCCGGCCACGAAAACACCGTTTTTGATGGCAGCGAAAGCCATCGGGTGCCTCTTGTCTTGATTCAGCGAATGAATTTCGTTTTTACCGACCCTGATCGTCTCGAAAGTTTCGTTCTTACGGGCAAAGGCAATCATTCTTTCGGAATCCAAGCCTCCGGACATAATCGCAGTCCCTTTTTTATGCTCACCGCTGCCGAACATGGTCAGGCCCGAAAACCCTTCCGGGTCCACGCCGTATGAGGCTTTCACTTCCGCCATCCGTTCGATCGCTTCCGACTTGCTTTCAAGTTCATCCATCATGAAAGAACCGATACTCGATGCTCTGGCCGAGTCGAAGTCTACGTGCATCAACCAATTCGCGTCATCAGCCACTTGATCCAAATTTAGAGGTTTGGCTTCGACCAAACCAAACGGGAGAAATGCGACGAGAGGAATCATCCATAGAGATTTAATCATGACTAGTTACCTTTTGGGTGTTAATTAAGAAGAAAGTAAGAAGTATCACTATGTGGTTAAACTATTCGGGTCAAGTATTCTAAAACCTATTCCGACAAAACCAAACAACCAAGTAAAGTGAATTTCTATTATTCGACACAGCTCGAGGTTGACGGGTTGCCCCGCAACTCTAGGATCAGTAAATGAATGCGACTCGCTCAACCTTGACCATCACGATTATGATCGTAGCACCTTTCCTCGTGCTCCCAAGATCTAGTCACGCCAAGGACTCCCCTCGTCGCATGGCCGTGGCTCGAGCCGTCTCATTGATCGAGAAGAGCGCTACCACTTACGTCGACAAGCGAGAATGCTTCTCCTGCCATCATCAGGCGCTCACCATGATGGCGATGAGCCGGGCCAAGCGCTCGGGCATCGAACTACAGCCCGATTCCCTCTCCATGCAAGTCCAGTTCAGCTTGGAATACTTCGGAGATCGACGAAAAAGGCTCTTAAAGGGAGAAGGCGTACCCGGCGGCGCCTACAATGCGGGATACGCCCTAACGGGATTGGCTGCGGCGGGAACCCCGCCAAGCGCGGTAACGGAAGCCCTCGTCCAATACCTATTGAAAAACGAGCACAAAGACGGCGGGTGGCGCATCCGGACCCATAGGCCTCCCCTCGAGGACAGCCACTTCACGGCTACCGCTTTGGGGATCAAGGGCATCGCCGAGTTCGCTGAACCCGCCGAGAAAGCCGAACCCGCCAAGCGTGCCTTGGCATGGCTCAAGAAAACGTCACCCAAATCCACCGAAGACCATGCCTTCAAGGTTCTCGGGCTTCATTGGGGCGAGGCGAAAATCGGGAAGCAGAAAGCGGCCGAAGCCCTCCTCGAACTGCAATCCACCCAAGGTGGATGGTCCCAAACGACGGACATGAAGAGCGACGCCTACGCCACCGGGCTAGCCCTGTCGGCCTTGAGGCAAAGCGGTGCCCTGACCGCCAATTCCCCCCAATACAAATACGGCGTAAAATGGCTTCTCGACCACCAAGAGCCCGATGGATCCTGGCTCGTCAAGACCCGCAGCAAGCCCATCCAAAAGTATTTCGAGAGCTCATTTCCCCACGGCAAAGACCAGTTCATCTCCATCAGCGCCACCTGCTGGGCAGTCATCGAGCTGTCGCAATAGAGTAGCGCTAAGCGGGACGAGGACGACTGCTCGTTTCGACACGCTGTCCTTGCAAGGAGACCAAGCAACGCGGAAATCACCTCCTCGGTCCGAGAGGATGCGGGATTTCCACTACGGAAATGCCCTTGGTCTCTATCCTCTCGAGTTCCTCCTTGTCGTCATCGAAATGGAGAACGGAACCCATTTCCTCGAGCACGTCGGACTTCCACTCCTTATTGGTGAACACCGTGTCTCTCTCGACCGGAAGTTCGTGCTCCATGACAAACATGTTGATCCTCGACTTGCTGCCCTCGGTGTAAATGCGTGAAGTCACAATGGCAATTTCGTGTCCGCGAGCGCTGATCTCCTTCATCGTGGCAATCGTCTTTTCGTTGGGAACGCTCCCTCCGGACACCAAAAAAAACCTCGGCATCCTTGATCGGGAGAGTCAAGTTATCGTCGAAGTCGAAAGTCACCAACTTGCCCATATCTCCGACTCTACTCACCTCCCCTCATCGGTCAAGTCCGGGCTCTCGAATAATACTTTCGAAAAATGTCAGGCGAAAACCGAGGAAGTCATTCCACTGATCTGTTTGAGCAAAGCTCTTTCGGCTCGCCTAGGGGAATGGCCGACGCCCACGCCTTTCTCGTTCTCTCTTTGCCTTTGCGACCGTCCCAGTCTAGGTTAATTCTTGAGTGAGACGCCTTCCTCATTCAATAATTCCTTTCTCCCACATCGCATGGATGATTCTCTGCGCAACAACCTTCGCCATGCCTTTTGCAAAGGCGAGTCCACCATTTGGGGGCACGATCTTTCTTGATCCCGACATCATCACCGAATCCGATCCGACCACTTACCAAAAGCTCACCGATGCCGAGCGTGGCGAGCGAACAATGTACGACCGACGATCAGGCTGGGTTTATCTCAACGCCTTCTTGTTCAATGCAAGTTTCAGCGATGGGGCCGATATAGAGATTCAGGTGAACCCCGAGTTCGGCGACGGCGACGCGGCCCGGGCGGAAGCCCTCAAGTACGCGCCCGCCATCGGCTGGAACGGCTATGGCCAACTGGGCGAAGGCACCACCACGGAGCGCCATTCGCACGTACAAGTGCTGTCCTCGGGCGCTGCGGACGTTTCCGCCGAGCGGTTTCACACCCTCAACCGCATGGCGGAAGGTTCTCTTCGCACCATGTGCCTGAACAATGAAGGTCAACTCGGCAATGGACGCTCCTTCTTTCGGACCACCGCCGTCCAAGTCGCCACCGGCCTCGCCTTACCCTGACCCTTTGTCATTCCGAGGAAGGGGCCTAAGCCCCGCCACGGCAATCCAGCGGACGCATGGACAGACTCTTGAAGGTTTTCCACGGAACCTGTACCATCCCGTCTGGATTGCCCCGCCACGATGTGGCTCGCAATGACCTGAATAAGCGGGTTTACGACGCCCTAAAAGGGGCTAGAAATGTCAGCGTAGAGTAAATGGATATCCCTAAAACCCTGACGAATCTTCGGAATCTCTTCCCGGCACCTTCCGTTTCTCGAGATGGAAAAACGGAATAGTCAAGAATCCAAGAGAAGAGTTCCTCCACACCGAATCGAACAAACCCTCGAACACATTCCTTCCTTAAGCAATCGAATTGATTTGAGAACAGCCTCGAACAGGCTTAATTTATAATTAATTCAAAAATTTTACACTCTTTATAAATCTTTAGATTATCCATGAAAAATGCCATTGTCGCAGCAGTCTTGATACTAGGAACATGCACGAATATCTTGGCTTCCTCCAAGTCCGTAGGGGTAAACCATGCATTGATTTCAGAGTTCGAGTCCATTGCACCGGGCCAAACCTTTACCGTGGCGCTGTTTCTCGACCACACGGACAGCTTCCACACCTATTGGAAAAACCCCGGAACGGCGGGATTGGCCACCTCGCTCAAATGGACCTTGCCCAAAGGCTTTGAGGCTAGCCCCATCCGTTGGCAAGTTCCCGAAAAGGTGAAGATGGTGATCTACGATGCCTATGGCTACAACAGCGACGCCATGCTGCTGGTGGACATAAAGGCCCCGGAGAAGTTGACCGAGGAACCCGTGACACTGAAAGCTAAAGCCGTCTGGATGGCCTGTGGTCCCGAACCCAAGCAATGCTGCAACTTGGGTTTCCAAGATCTCTCTATCTCCCTAAAAACAGGCAATAAGCCAAAATGGGACGATAAGGGACGATCTCTCATTGAAGAAGCGAGAAAAAAGTTGCCGAAACATGTAAAGGGATGGAAGCAAAGCGCAAAGCGGGATGGAGAAAAGCTGATTTTGACTGTCCGAAACAGCGCCGGCCTAGCCGTTGAGGAAGATCAGGAAATTTGCTTCTATTCGGAATTGAACCATTTTACGACGCTGAAAAAGCAAATCTCAAAGGTCAAAGGCGATGATTTAATCATCACCCTCCCAATCGCTGATTACGCTCCGGAAAAACTGGAGCAAGTGAAAGGTCTAATATATCATCCGTCGGGATGGCATGGATCCAAAGGTAACAAATATATGCCTGTGTCTCTCCGCTTGGATTGATGTAATACCCCCCTCTCTACTCAATGTGGAGAAGGCTGATTAAACTAAAACGCGAATAGCGTTGAGAACAAATCCGTTTGCATTAAGATGATTCCTTTTCAAACGAGCCCTGAATAAAATTTCATACCATGGGTAAATC
The DNA here is from genome assembly GCA_002730975.1 of Opitutia bacterium. Lineage (GTDB taxonomy): Bacteria > Verrucomicrobiota > Verrucomicrobiia > Opitutales > Seribacteraceae. Next base: position 49,630 of record PCBO01000033.1, on the reverse strand, counting down.
CGCCAAGAACGTGTTCGACACAGTCGAGGAAGCCATTGCCGAAATAGCAAAGGGCAAAATGGTGGTGGTGACTGACGATGCCTCTAGAGAAAACGAGGGTGATCTCGTGATGGCTGCGGCCAAAGTAACTCCTCATAGCGTAAACCAGATGCTACTTCATGCTCGAGGCCTCATTTGCGTGCCGTTGGTCCACAACCAGTTGAGCCATCTCGGCATAAACAGCATGGTACCTATAAACCGAGAAGCCCAAAAGACAGACTTCACCGTTTCCGTAGACGCCGCCGAGGGTATAACGACCGGAATCAGCGCTTATGACCGCGCCGCCACCATCAGTATTCTCGCCAACCCTCGTGCCCGCCCCGACGAGCTGGTGCAGCCCGGACACGTTTTTCCATTGCGAGCTCGACCGGGCGGAGTTCTCGAACGAGCGGGACATACCGAGGCGGCAGTGGACCTCGCCTCCTTGGCAGGACTTCACCCGAGCGGGATCATTTGCGAGATCCTGAACGACAACGGATCCATGGCTCGTTTGCCTGAACTCGTAAAGTTCAAAAAGAAGCACAAGCTGAAGCTAATTTCGATCGCCTCCTTGATCGAATATAGACACCTGCGGGAAAAGCTGATCGATAAAGTATCCGAAACCGATTTCCCATGCCAATTCGGCAATTTTCGCCTACACGAATTTCGCAGTGTGCTCGACGAACGCAGACATTATGCGCTGACTATGGGTAAATTGACAAGAGGTCCGACCTTGGCTCGAGTACAGTCGGCAAATATTTTGAGCGACGTATTTCGCATGAATGATGGTCCGCAAGGAGCCGAAAGCATAGAGAAGTCCCTTACGCACATCGCAAAGGAAGGACGAGGAGCNTTGCTNTATCTGGAACCTCGCCGCAAGGACTTGGACAGGAAGAAGGGGNAGNAGGACAAGGACTCCCCTCTTTCCTCTNNCTCNGGAATGGATTTTCGNGACTACGGAATNGGCGCCCAAATTCTNGTGGCCCTCGGGTTNCGCAANCTNAGACTGCTCACTCGCGACAACCGAAANGTGATCGGTCTCGAAGGGTACGGTCTGGAAATTGCAGAAAGAATACTACTTCGATGAAGGAAGTCATACGATGAGCCTGGATCCCCCTCAAGGTGGCAAGTGGTCTTCCGACGGACTTCGGTTGGGGATCGTTTGCGCTCGATACAACGAGGAGCTGACCGAGGCCTTGATGGACAAGGTGACGGCGATCATTAAGGATGCAGGCGAACCCAAACGGCTCGTTGTGGAACGCGTGCCGGGTTCTCACGAGGTGCCCGTCGCCATGTCCTTGATGCTGGAGGCGGAAACTTTCGATTGCTTGGTAGGACTGGGAGTCGTCATCAAGGGAAGCACTTCGCACCATCACTTGGTAGCCGAAAGCGCAGGACAGGCCATGCAGCAACTGGCTGTGGCACGTTCCACTCCGATAATCAATGGAATCATCGTAACGGATTCCATCGAAGGCGCAGAAGCACGAGTTACGGGATATTTGGATCGAGGACGAGAATTTGGAGAAGCAGCCCTTCATATGGCCGAATTGAAGCAAAAATGGACGAAGAACTAGAAATAAAAGTAAACTGGAGTCGACGACGAAAAAACCGAGCGGCGGCGTTTCGGTATTTGTTCCAGTGGGAATTGAATCGACCGAAAGACCTCGGTCGTGAACTGGAAGAGCTATACGTTCGCTTAGGTGAAACACCCGAGTTTTTTGCCTACGCCACTGAAATAGTGGATGGAGTCGTGGCGCAAGTGGAGGGCTTGGACGAGCGTATTCGAGCGCTAGCGAAGAACTGGGAATTTAGTCGCATTGCCAAAACCGACTTGGCCTTGCTTCGGTTGGCCGCCTATGAACTGCTGTACCGACCCGACGTACCGCCAGTCGTGGCGATCGACGAGGCTCTCGAATTGGCCAAGACGTTTTCCACCGAAAACTCCCGCAAGTTTCTCAATGGCATACTCGACAAGATTCGGATCGAACTAGATCGCCCCGCTCGCGAAGCGGTAGTGGATTGAAACGCAAAATTGCTCTAGCAAATAACGTCGAGGTTTATCACGCAGTGGAGGCGGAGCCGTAACGGAGTTGAATACCACCGACTGGTTCTAGTTGATTTACTTTAGGAATTCCTTCCAGAGAAAGTAGCAGAGATATGCTACGAGTGCTACTCGGATGACTAGGCTAAACTTGCTGTAGGTAAGTTTTCCTTTTTCTCTTTTGACAGGAAAGGGCAGCTCGCCCTTCCAAAACTTTCCAGAGTTTAAACCGAAGTGATATGCTTTCTCTTCCGTGAGAAGCTTTAAAACAAATCCGGGTATGATAAAATTCGAGCGTATCGAATACATTGTAGCTTCCTTTATTTCTTTATTCGGGATGATCCACTGACCGCATTCGATTCGGTCCTCAAAGACTTTCAACATGNCTCGCTTCGCGACTACCCAATTCGGTCCAAATTTCATTTGGTCTCCTTCGGCAGTAGTTGCCTTCGTCATGCATTTGTGGAGTNGGTTTTCCATTTCTTTTCTAGAACTAGGGAAGCATTCAAGCCGACTCGGNTGTCAACACNAGCACCGAGTAGGCGGGNATATTGAGCCGAAGAGAGAGCGGNAANNCGTTGCATTCCTTAGGTTCTGNCGCGTAGAGCACATCGGANTCATCATTCTCGTCCCCACCGTAACGNANGTCGGAGCTGTTGAGGATNACTNTCCAGTTCNCNGAAGACGGACAACCGGTGCGGAGATCTTTTGCTTCGTCGGAAAAGTTGCAGGCAACGAGNAGAGTGTCGGCGGGCATTGCTCCAAAGCGAAGAAAGGAAATGGAGCGACTTTGGGCGTCGTCACAAGAAATCCAGCGAAACTTGTCACGCAGGTGATCGCAAGCAGCCCATGAAGGATGCTTCCGATACAAGTCGTTAAGCTCGCGAACCAAGTTGCGAACCCCCTCGTGCAGAGGAAAGTCTCGAAGGGACCAATCGAGCTCGGCGTCACAGTCCCATTCCTTCCATTGGGCGAACTCGCCGCCCATGAAGAGGGTCTTTTTTCCCGGCCAAGTCCAGAGGAATGCATAGAGGGCCCGAAGCTGTGAGATTTGCTCAGTCCGGCTAGGCGCCTTCATTTTGTTTGCGAGGGATCCCTTGCCATGAACCACCTCGTCGTGGGAAAAAGCTTGAACGAACTTCTCCGAAAACTGGTAAGTGGAACCGAAGGTGAGTTTTTCGTGAAAAGCGGGGCGTTCCTTTTGGGAAGCCCCTAAGTAGCCAAGAACGTCGTGCATCCATCCCATGTTCCACTTGAAGTCAAAGCCCAGACCACCTTGAGAAGGAGGTTTGGAGATTTTTGGGAATGCTGTGGATTCCTCCGCAATGGATATAACTCCAGGATACTCGTTGCGAAGGATCTCGTGAAATTGGCGAATGAAATCAATGGCCTCCAAGTTTTCTCGGCCGCCTTTCTCGTTCGGTAACCATTCGCCTTTGTCGCGGGAATAATCCAAATAGAGCATCGAGGCCACGGCATCCACGCGAAAGCCGTCCACTCCATATCGCTCAATCCATGAAAAAGCGCTGCCCAAGAGAAAACTTCTGACTTCGGGGCGACCATAATTGAAGACCAAGGTGCCCCAGTCCGCATGAAACCCCTTGCGAGGATCCTCGTGTTCGTAGAGGCAACTCCCGTCGAAACGAGCCAGGCCGAAATCATCGGTCGGGAAGTGACCCGGCACCCAATCGAGAATGACCCCGATACCCACCGCATGACAAGCAGCCACCAAGCCCAAGAATTCCTCCGGTGAGCCTAACCGTGAAACGGGGGCGTAGAAGCCGGTTATCTGATAGCCCCAAGATCCACCGAAAGGATGTTGAGCGGGAGGCAAAAACTCGATGTGAGAAAAACCAAGGTCGCGAACGTAAGCGGGCAAGCTCTCTGCCAGTTCGACGTAGGACATGGGCCGATCTCCACTTTCGGCTTGTCGCCATGACCCGAGATGAACCTCGTAAACGGAAAAAGGCTGTTCGTAAACATCTTGCGAAGCGTTGCGAACAACGTCAACCGACGGCAAAACGGAAGAATCGAAAATGAGGGAAGCATTGCCCGGAGGCGATTCGGAATAGGCGGCAAAAGGATCAGCCTTCGTCACCCAAACGTCATCCGCTCCGAGAAGATGAAATTTGTACTGCTGGCCCGCAAAGGCATGAGGAACAAAAAGTTCCCAGCAACCGGAAGGGCCAAGAGGTCTCATGGGAAGAGATGTTTCACTCCAATTGTTAAATTCACCTACAAGAAAAACACGTTTCGCATAGGGTGCCCAAACCACGAAGGAGACACCGATATGCCCAGAAAACTCACGGCAAACCGATCCTAGGATTCGCTGGGGTTGGCACTCGGTGCCTTTGTTGAAGGCTGCGAGATCCTCGTTGCTAGTGGTGGGCAAAAAAGAATAAGGATCCAGAAACTCGCGGTCACCGGCAGGTCCAAAGCTTCGAAGGAGATAATTGAAAGCCTCTCCCACTTTGGGGATTGCGCCTTCGAAGAAGCCTCGGTCATCGATTTTCTTCAGAGGGAAGGTGCGGGCGGACTGTTGGTCGAAAACCTCCACCCGTTCAACTTCCGGGAGGAACGCCCGAACTACCACCGCATCCGCCTTATCGACAGGGTGAGCCCCAAGCGCTGAGTGGGGGTCGCCTAGCTCACCAGAGAAAAACCCATCGAGCTTTCGTTCGGAAATGATCATGTATAAAACCCATATTCGTTGTGGCATTCCCGCAACATCGAAACAGGCTCAAAATGATATTAATTACATTTCTTTCTTGTTTTGCTAGCCAAGGGTTTCATCGTGTAGGGGTGATTTCCAAAACTTTAATTCGCACTTTTCTCTCCCTTTGCCTTGGAACCAGCTCGCTGTGGGCTCAAGATGAGATGCCCACAGCCAACCTGACCGCCGATGACCCCATCGTTGTCGAAGAAGCGACCAATCAATTAATCGCATCGGGAAATGCACGCCTGAGAAACGGCCCAATGCTTTTGCTGGCGGACAGGATTGAACTGAATCGCAATACAAGCGTAGCCATGGCCAAAGGAAACGTCATCTTGACCATGCAGAACTTTCGAGCCCTAGCCGACTCAATAACCCTGCATTTGGATTCCGGTGACATGACCGCAGTCAATTTCCGTATGGGAATCGATCCGATCGTTACGGAGGGTTCAAAAGCGGTGCAAGTGAACGGCATATTCCATTCGAAAGACGTAAACTTGTACGTTCGAGAAAAACGACCGTGGGAACCGAATCTGAAATTAAGGGAACTGGAAATCGATTCGAACGGAAGCACTTTCACCGGACGAGGAATCAGTTTTCGAGTGGGTGACCTTACGATTGGAAAATTGCCTTGGCTCAAGATCAAGGATCAAGAATCCATATTCGACTTACGCTTGTCGGTCGGGAAAGAAGATCGCTTGGGATGGTATCTGGAAGCAGGGAGCTTGTACAGCATCTCGCCAGCGATGGAAATGGGAGGCAGCGTAACGGGATTCACCAAACGGGGGGTTCTGTTTTCCCCCGAGGTGAATTACCTGCACCATTATGAGGGAGGTTATGCAAAAGGACGACTGCTTGGAGGTTTCATAAATGACAGAGGCGATACCCGCGGATTGGACATTCGAGGTGACTCAGTGGAAACCAGTCGTGGTTTTGCCGACCTTAACCACCTGCAAAGGGTACATGAAAATTTGCGACTGGCCCTGCAACTGGAGTGGCAAAACGATTCGGAAACGATTCGGGACTTTCGTCGAGAACTCTTTACCACACGTCAATGGAACGATTCACACGCGGAAATTGGCTATGAGGGAGAAAACCTAACTCTCTCACTCTTTTCGCGCTTTCACGCCAACGAATACGAAACCGTTATGGAACGACGACCGGAATTATCGCTAGATCTGGCTCCTTATGAATTTCTAGCCCCCGAGCTCTACCACAGTTTTTCCATCGCTCTCGCAAGCCTTCGCAAGGCGGATCCTTTGATTTCACCCGACATCGAAACCGACCGAATCGATCTCGCCTATGGCGTCAGACGACCTTTTCGCCTCACTCGATGGCTATCCCTTACTCCTCTTGCCTCGTATCGATTGGTCGATTACAATATGGACGGCGCCGACCCGACCCGACATCTGGGAGAAATCGGAGCTGACTTGAGGGCGAACATGCACGGAGACTTCGACCTACAAAACGACACATGGGAAATAAACGGCATTAGGCACGAAATAGCCGTCGTTCTCAGCCACCGAAAAGTAAGTGAACTTGACTCAAATGATCTGGGTCTGATTCCTCAGCTTGATCATGAATTCCAAGATCCGAATCTAGCGCCACTCGACCTTTTCGACCGAAGACAGACGGATGCCATTGGCGAAAGCCACCTTTTTCGCATCGGTTTGGAGAACCGAGTATACACTCGTGGAGAAGACGGACTCCCTCACCCCTTGGCGCACCTGCTGATCTACCAAGATCTGCTGCCTGCCAGAAAACCCGGCGAGAATGCATTCGATGACTTTTATGCCGATCTTCTCTTGTCTCCTGCAGATTGGCTGGCATTGGGCTTCCAAGCGAAACTGGACTCGGCAACGGGACAAGTTGAACGCCTAGCCCTGTCTACCCGCTTGACCGATGGCGACTTTGGTGAACTCGATTTCGCTCTTTTCGACTACCAAGATTTCTCAAACCAGTACCAAGTCACCGGAACCCACCGACTAACCGAACGTCAAACAGTTTACGGAGGGGCTCGATATGATGCTGAGGGCGAGCGCTTCACGCATCTCTTTTTAGGGATGCGACGTCGGTTGGGCGATTCGTGGAATCTACTATACTCCGTAACACGCTTTCGAGGAGCTCTCAAAGAAGATGAACTAGAATTCGACGTTAGCCTTCGCCTGTACTCCTTTTGAACTCGATGCCCATATTCATCGAGTATTGACTCGGAGGACTCAGAGAGGTTACCTTTTTATGCTTTCACCTTGAAATGAATACGGCATGACTGAAAGACAAATAAAGCCCAAAGAACAAAGCCAATCCCATTTACTTGGACTAGGATTAGACTGCGACGATGGGCATGTCCGCATAACCAAGTCCGAAGAGTTCTCAATCCTTGGTGGATCCGAGGAAACTCATGACAACATGACTGAAACTGTTTGCAAAACCTTCGAGAACTTGCAGCAACGCAAAAAACGTTTAGACGATGTGGAACCTCAGGAATTGGCAGACCTTTTAGAGAAGAATTCGCCTGACAAATAATCGCATCAAGGCTGACCTAGAAGTTTAATAGACTTAAAAATACCAAACCCACAGAATCATGGCCGACGAAGGACAATCGACAGAACCACCGAAACCTTCCTTGAAATTGACACCCAAGGCGGGTGCCCCCCCTAAACCTGGAGGGGCACCAAAGTTTCGTGTGACCAAGTCACCCTTCGCTCCAAAGATTCAATCGGCCGGAAGCGAAACTCCCGCTCCCGGTGGTCCTGTTGCAGCTCCCACTCCGAGCGTTCCAACACCTGCACCCGCAGGCGCTCTTGCTCCGACTCCCGGCTTGCCGTCAACACCAAGCGTTCCTTCTCCGGTCTCTGCACCGAGCTCCCCTACACCTTCCACACCAGCTCCTAGTCAAGCGCCTGGTTTGCCGCCCATCCCAGGTGCGACTTCTCCCGGCGGAACACCATCAAGCCCCGCCCTCCCATCCACAGTCGTCCCAGGAATCTCTCCGGCGGCCGCAGGACCTGCCCCCGCCCTCGAAGCTCCTAAATTGCCGGCAGGCGGACCAGTACTTGGCGGTGCAGCACCCGGCCCCGCCTTGCCAGGCGGACCGAAACCAGCACTAGAAGCTCCCAAGGTAACTTCGGGTGGTCCTGGACTTCCTCCACCCGGCGGACCATCGCCAATGGGCGGGTCCACACCTGGCGCTCCTCCGGGTGTACCCGCAGGAGCTCCAGGACCAATGGGAGTTCCCACAGGTGGTACAGCAGCTCTTGCATCTGGAGGTACACATGAAAAAAAAGCGGGGCCCAACATTTTTTTCATGGTTCTGGATTTCCTCGTTTTTGGAGGAGCCTTAACGCTAGCCATATTGCTATGGCTGCAATACTCTTAATTTTTCTTTAATTCAAAACAACTAGCGACAAAAGAAACATGTCCGATATCAGTAGTCTAAATAAGGAAACGTTTGCCAATGCCACCGCAGATGCGGAAAACACTGTCGTAGTCGACTTCTGGGCACCTTGGTGCGGGCCATGCAAAGCTTTGGCCCCAGTCCTTGAAGAAGTAGCCACCGAAGTCGGAGATGCTGTAACCATTTACAAGGTGAATGTGGATGAAAATACCGAACTCGCCCAAGAACATGGAGTTCAGTCCATTCCTACGCTCTTAGTCTTCAAAGGAGGAAACCTCTCGGAAACCATAGTTGGTCTCAAGAGCAAAGACGAATTGGTGAAAATCGTTGAGGCTTAAACTAGTTTCCGCACCCTAGATCTAGGGATTTTTATTGAGTCTGCTGTATCAGTAATCCGCAGACAGAAAGAATACCGTGGACGACGACCAAAGCGGCAGATCCTCCTAATAGAACAGCGTAATCTTTTTGACTTTTCGCCTTATTGAGAGACAGCCCAAGGAACAGACCGACAGGCAACAACCAAACGGTCCAAAGCAAACCTCTTTCGTACCAAGGGCAAAGGCCCAAAGCCACAAAAGACCCGAATAAGTAAAGTACGACACCAAACTTTCGACCGAAGCGAGCGACCAGAGTGCGCTTTCCACAAGTAGCATCTTCATCGGCGTCACGATGATTATTCACCACCAATAGATTATTGATAATCAATCCAACGGAAAGGCCGACCCACCATTTAGGAATCCAATCAAGCCCGGTCTGCTGAACCAGTAAGAAGTGAGTGACTCCCGTAGCAACTAGTCCAAAGAAAAGCACGACGAACACATCACCCAATCCAAGATAAGCTAATGGCCAAGGACCGGCGGTGTAAGCCAAGGCGCAAAAGACGCTAGCCACTCCAACTAAAAGCAGAGGCCACCCCACGCCTGAAAATTCCATCAGGAACAAGCCGAGAGCAAAACCAAAGCCAAGAGTACCAAACGCAGCCATACGCATGACGGATGGAGGCACCACGCCAGAAGCAACCGATCGAGCCGGACCTAATCGGCGTTCGTCATCGGCGCCTTTGATGAAATCATAATAGTCGTTGGCGAAATTGGCACCCACTTGCATGAGCATGGCGAAACCCAAGCAAAGACTAACCAAAGTCAATGAAATCTCATCGACATCGCGTAAGGCAAGACTAGCACCGATGCAAACCGGACTAAACGAGGCAACCAACGTCCGAGGACGCGAGGCCGCCAGCCATGCGGCAACCTTCACCCCAACAAACATCTTTCAACGAGTGATGGCCAAGGGGAAATGGAAATGAGAACGAATACGTTCCTCGACTCCACCTTCGGCATCAAGTGTCTTATAAGGCCACTGCACATCGACCTGTAAACCTAGATAACCATTACTTGGATCGTGCTCGTGGCGATTGTCCTCAGGAAACTGACTACATCGAATCAGGAAATAACGCTGGCCTGCCGGCAACTCCTGATCCAATTCATCCAGTTGGGATACAGCTATCGGGTACTCTGAAATTTGATTGTCGTTTGGTTCCCAGCGGACTTCGCGACCATCGGCGGGAGCAACAAGATCAAGAACCCGATTTTCATCAGTTAATGATTCGACCAACCCGAAGCCCATTAGCTCCAGTTCGACTTGAATCGCGTCGGTCATTCCATAGGCCACATTCCGGTCACGTACGTTGCCCGCACCCTCAACTCCCCATGGTAGTAGGGCCAATAGTCCGCCAATAAGAAACCCAAATACCGACAAAGCAATGATCACTTCCAGCAAAGTGAAACCACAGTTACTTGGTTTTACCGGATGCGAGCTAGCTAAGTCGTTCACGATCAATTTGCGATATCATCATAATCCAAAACGGCAAATCCACCATATCGGCGCAGAAGTACGCCCGAAATGTCGTTGGGGTTATCAAGGCGAATTACTTTTCCAGTCTCGGGAGGATTGGGATTTCCAATGGCAAGCACTATCATTGGAGGAGGAGAAGTACCAGCTGGTCCGGGTGCGGTTGAACAATGCACCTTACCTTCACCATCAAATGCCAGAAAACGGAAATTCAAGGCATCGGGACCATTTTCCGTACGCACTCCCTCTCGAATCGAGCCGAGAAGAAAATCCTCGTCGGCGCCACCACTCCAAATGGTAAAAGCTTCGCTTGGCCAAGTTACGTTCGAGGACGTTTCAACACATACGCCGAAACGTTTTTCATCAGGGACGATGAAAGCTCCTTCGGGAAGAAGTGTCCCTTGCCCAAGCGGTCTCCAAGCTCCCGTCGCATTAACATCTTCAACTACGATTTCAAGGTAACGATGAAATTTTTCCGGGACAGCCGGGTCGTCATGAACGATGAGGCGGGTTTCTCGCCCGGAAAGAGTGGCTTGCATACGAGTTTGCTGGACAAGGCTCACCATTTCTCGCTGAGCGGCATCCAATGAGGAACCTCCTCCTCCAAGCAAGCTGAATCCAATAAACCCCATCATTAAAGCCATTACGGAGATAACGATAAGTAACTCAAGTAAAGTAAAGCCCGATCGAGATTCTTTGAGGGAAGGGAAATGGGGGGGGGCAAGAATCATTCCTCTAGGTATTTTTCAATATTCCAAGAGAACACATTCAAACTGTCACCACCGTCGTTCAAAATATAAATTCCGACTTTTTCGTGGATGAACTTCAACTTATCTCCAGCATTCTCTACGATCTGGGAATCATATTCCCGAATGAGGGCATCTTTCAAATTAGTAAACGCAGTCGCTTCCAGCTCAATCAGTCCATCTCCATCGCGATCAACCACGATGAATATCCTATCCCCACCCCAAGCATCCACAAGAAAACCATTTTCTCCAAATTCATCTTCGCCGAAAGAATGAAATTCACGAGAACGCTTGTTCTCGTCCCTGTATTGATCCAGGGGAATCCATGAGTTATTAGTACGATCCCACTCTCTTCCTTTGAGTGCGGCAAGGAAACGATCATGAACTTCTTGGAAGTTTTGACCAATCTCTAGGGGATCTCCCTCTTGGTTTTGAAGAAGAACAGGGGGAAAATGTTTATAAGTTTCTTTGTACTGGTAGATCTGAGTAACCCAAGCACGGAAGATAGATTTAGTTTTCTTTACCTCTGCAGACTTAAGAAATGAAAACAGTCCACTATTGAACATTATTCCCGCAAGTATGCCTATAATGGTTATGACAACGAGTAATTCTATTAGAGTAAAACCCGAACGTCGTTTAGCTGTGGATCGTTTAGAAAAGGCCATTTTAAATTATATTTTTAAATTTACTTTCAATACCTACCAATTACCTGGTTCGTTTGCCGGTAGATTGTCCAAGTCAATACTCTCGGGAGAGATTAGTTCTTTGGTGAAATCAGAGGATTCGCCATCAGGTCCTTTCGAATAAAGAAGAAAACCAAGATTTTCATCACGCCGTGGATAATCGTAGATATAAGGTGCATCCCATGGATCAATAGCAAAATAAAGGGGAGTTCCAGTACTCACATTAGTGAAATCCATAGTGACCTCCTGAATTTGATTGCCTTCTTGCTCTCCCAATTTCAGGGCTTCGCTCTTCAAAAAACTCTTGGGACGTTTGAGAGGATTATCATAGGGGTTACCCTCTGCATCCACGTAAGAAGAGAGTGCTTGAAACAGGCGCTGACCAGTCAAGAAAGGAAGAGTTTGCACATTGCCTGAAAGATCGTCCGTTCGAGGATAATCCCCGTACTCGCTTTTAAACTCCTCCAAAGCCAATTTAAGTGCTTCGAGGTCAGACAAGGCTTTCTTCTCTTGCTGAGCTTGAAACAAATAGTTTGCCCCCGAAAAAGTGATTCCGATAAGTACTCCGATTATAGCTAAGACGATCAACAACTCAATCAGAGTGAAACCTGATGATTTGGGATTCGCGATGGTGAATGATTGATTCGTTCCCATAAGTGAAAAGACAAGCTCATACTATCGAAAAAGTAGCTATCAAGTCAACGCTTTCATAATATCTGGCTAAACTAATAAGGACTTAGAGAAAGCTTGAAAATCGATCGTCGACTCCACCAAACCATCAAACAAGGCTTTTTGCGAAAGATTGATGGCAGCCAATAGTCCCCCATCTGTCTTCAAAGATGAGCGTATGGACTTTGGCTCGTCTGCAAGCTTATCTGGAGGAAGATCGCGTATCCCTTTTGCGGTAACATTGAGAAGGCATGCAAGAGGACGGACTTCTTCGCATTCAAAAGGAGCATCTTGAAATAAAATGGGCGAGACGACTTCTTCCTGAAAATTCCACTTCCGCAAAAGGGCCGCAGCAGCCTCTCGGTTGTCAAAGCCAAGGAGACTCTTTTCCTTTTCAACAGTAAGCGGATGCTTCGAGGAAGATAGAACAGGTATACCGTGAGTTGCGTGAAAAAAGTTTATTAACATTTTACCCACCGAACGGAGCAATCCAACAGTGTAGGCGACTCCGCTGTTGGGCAAGACATAGGGTTGGACGAGCCGCAACTTAGAGCCAACAAGCTGCATACTCGAAGCTCCTCGAACAGAGGAAGACCAAAGTTCGTTGGAAGTGAGACCATAAAGAGGCAAGTCCTGTTGGAAGAGTTGACTAGCAGCCACGTATCCTATGATATTATAAGCCTCAGTAAATCCTATTCGGTTCATGGCATCCTCAATTGTCGAGCAGTAATAGGATCCTGCGAAATAGGCGGCATTACTGGCCTTGACAATGCGTGAAACCAGAGAGGGGTCAGTCTTTATCAGTCCAATGATATCAGAGATGCTCGAATTGGCGTCGCTCAAAAGAACCTGCAACTTTGGCATTATTTGGATGGCCGCGGGAAGGTCTTCAACGAAGTCGACAATCTTTTCAAGCGGAATAGGTTGCGGCATCAACTCAGATTGGCAGAGGAAGCACTTGTACTCTAATTTCTCAGCAGCCTCCTTTGGCAACTGCGCATCGTGGTTGGGGCAATCGGGCTTTGTACAATGATAACTCACGGAAATAACTTTGATCTAACTTGTCGGTAAGGCGGCAACAGGTCAACCTTGGCCCAAAAACATTAATTTTGTTCAGAACGCCGAAGGCGTGATTTCAATGATTCATAAATCACCTTTACCTCGGGAAATGAAAAGGCCCAGAGGCAAACAAAATGAACAACCAAAGCAAGAGGGATAAGAACTGCCAGCGAGATGGATGCACTTGCCTTATCTGTCAAGTCCGGCAATCGCTGAATCCCAGAATGACCGAAAGCTACCACTATGCACATAGCGACGGTTGAGACAATGGAAGGAAAGAGATAGGAAGACTCTTCATTCTCAAAGTCGATAGAATCGCTTTCTTTCCACCACCTAAAGACCAGAAAAAAGGTTTGAAAGACAGCAGCCAAACAGTTGGCGGAAGCAAGGCCAAGTACACCCCAATATTGCATAAGAACAAGGCTTAAGGCTACATTAGCTATAAGGCTTAACATAGCAGCTAGTAATGGGGTCTTCATATCCTTCCGGGCATGAAAACCACGAATAAAAAACGCGGACACGGCGTAAAAGGGCAAGCCAAATGAGGCGAGCATCAGGACTGGCACTGTTTGAGCAACCTCCGTACCAGTGAAGTTGCCCCATTGGAACAAAGTTACGAGGATCGGTTCCGCAAGTAAAGCCAAGCCCATTGCTGCAGGTAAAGTGATGACCAGAGTAAGCCTCAATCCCTTTGTAAAGGCGCTACGAAATCCCGATTCGTTCTTCTGCCCTAGCAATCTCGCCATTTCAGGGAAAACCACGGTTGCGATAGCAATGGCGAAAACACCCAACGGAAGTTCCGTGAGACGGGATGCCAAAAAGAGTATGGAGACAGCCTCACCCTCGGGCAGTGAATAACCTAAGAAACGGGAGATAAGAACGTTCACTTGACCCACTGCGGCGCCAAAGGCACCTACCACGAAGAGCTCTCGGATACGAGAAAGTTCATCGGACCTGCCAAAGTCGGGCTTGTACCTCCAACCTTCTAGTCGGTGCAGAGAACAGACGGGAGCAAGAAGCTGCAAAAATCCGCCAATCAAAACGGATACGCACAATGCGAGAGCCAAGTCCTCTCCCTCTAAGCCATAAATGATCCCTCCCAATCCGAGCGCGGAGATCATCACAAAATTCAAAATAATCGGCGAAGAGGCTCCAGGAGCAAATTTCTTGCGAGCGTTCAAGGCTCCAACGATCAGTGCGGAAAGGCAAACAACCAAAACGTAGGGCAAGGTAACCGAACATAATTCAATGCCTAAACGCCACTTGGTCGAAATTGACAAGCCAATGCTCTGGACTAATAAAACTAAGCTCAGGCCCAGGAGCAAAATGGCGACCAACCCAAGTGCTAGTCGCGTTAAGACCTTGTTTAGTAAGGATAGTCCTTCGACAAGTGATTTGGTTTCTATAGTTTCAGAAAAAATGGGGATAAAAGCCGAGGAAAGAGTGCCCTCCCCCAGCATGCGCCGAAAGAGATTCGGCAAGGTAAATGCCAATACGAAAGCACCGCCAACATACGAACCACCGAAGCAGGCAAAAAACAACATATCTCGTATTAGCCCAAGCACACGGGAAAGAATCGTAAATCCGCTGACTAGAGAGATGTTTCCGAGGATACCAGTCATTTTGGAAGCATCTCTAACCAAGTTAATCGATTAGCGCCAAACGAGTTAAGCATGCCGACTACCACCAACCTTCGGGCAAGTAATGCGTAAGATGATTTTTTTCTCGTTTATCTAGGCGAGCCATATTGAGTCTGAGATAAAAAATTCCGATTTCAGGTCTTTGCCTCAAGTTGCTCCAGAAGCGCAAGAGCTTCTCTTTCAGGATCTTCGTGATTTTGATCCACTGCAGCCTTGACTGCAAGGCGCAAAACATCGACAGCATCGTCAGAACGCCTCAATTCCATAAGACAGCGACCTAAAAACAAAAGGGCTAACAACCAGTCCTGCTTTTCTTCAAGGCAACGACGAAAGGTGTCTTCAGCTTCAGAAAATTCTCCTTCTTCAAAAAGAGCTTTGCCAAGGCTAAAACGAAAGAGAAGATTCTCCGCATTTTCTTCCAATTTGCGGCGGAACACTTCCACTCGCTCACCCATGACTCGATTGAGAATTAGTCAGTTGACGTGAAAAGAAACGATGGTCGAATTATCCACGCCACCATTTTGATTAGCTAAATCAATGAGGGCAGGGACATAATCCTTTGGTTCATGATCTTTCATCACGGATTCAATAATGTCCTCGTCGACCATGTTAGTAACGCCATCCGAGCAAATAAGAACGCCATCCCCCGACTTAATTGAATAAGTTGATACATCAACAGCAAAATCAATGTCTTGACCCATACAACGGGTAAGGGTATGCATGTAATGATCGGGCATGTCATTCATTGCATCTGGCCCATGTTTCTCAATCAACTCATTGCCCAAAGTATGGCTAGTTGAGATGTGCTTTAATCCTTGGCCGTTTTGATGAAATACAGAAGAATCACCGACATGAGCCAGCATAAATTTATCAGGTAAAACCCGAACGGCGGAAAAAGTCGTGCCAATGCCGTTGTCTCCCCCAACGAGCCCTCCACTTTCAATAATGTTACGATGCACAGCGTGAGTCACATCGTTTAGTTCTTCCTCTGTTGTACAGTCTTGGTTGTCCCGAATCATAGCGCGAAAGAATTGCACGGCCAATCTACTGGCAAGGGCACCATGAGGCAATCCGCCGACCCCATCGGCAACCACATAGAGTCCGCATTCGTCATCCAGGAGGAAAGAGTCCTCATTCGATTCACGAACAAAACCTACATCGGAATGACCGAAAGATATGATTTTCATCTTATAAAACTATAAAGTGCTTGGGGCAATTTAGAATGTATCAAAGCAAACAAGTAAGGTGAAGTTGTCAAATCTCAAAGAGAAATAGCAACTTCCAAAAAATAAATAAGCCAGGCTAACTAATACTATATTTGACGGTGCTCTGAAAGGCGAAACGCCTCGTAATCGCTCTTGGGCATTTCAGCCAAGAACTCCTTTCCGTAGCCCTTCCGGACAATCCGAGAATCCAGGATCAAAATATCGCCATGGTCGTCGTGTCTGCGCACGAGACGACCCAGACCCTGACGAAATTTCATAATCGCAGTAGGCAAGGTCATGTCAAGAAACGGGCTTCTCCCCTCTTTTTCCAAGAATTCGGACTTCGCTTCGAGAATGGGATGGCCGGGGTTCTCAAAAGGCAATCGAGTTAAAATAACTTGCGAAAGAGCGGAACCGGGAGCGTCGAAACCCTTCCAGAAGCTTTCCGCTCCGAGGAGTAGGACATCGCCCTCGTCCAGCATCCGCTCTCGCAATTCAGAACGTGAAAAGCCCTCACCCTGTGCGTAAATCGAACGCCCGAGCTTTTGCCAACGCGGTCTCAGCACAGCATAGCAATGGCGCAGATCAGTATAGTTGGTGAAAAGGGAGAGAGTACCTCCTTGCATACCAGTGGCGGAGATGTGGATAGACTCGACCAAGTAATCCAAGTAGGGCAGACGGTCCTTGCCCATAGGTTCGGGGCAATCAACGGCAATGCGGATAGTAACGTTTTTCTCATAGTCGAAGGGAGAGGCAACGATACCCTCCTCCGCATGATCCGCCCCGACGGTTCGACGAAAATGATCCGCTTTACCGCTACGCGTCAAGGTGGCACTGGTCATGAGAACTGAAGTTCCTCGCTCGAACAAGACTTCGCGCATAGCCTTGGCAACATCTATGGGAGCACTCCGCAAGTGGATGATGGCACGCTTCTTTCCCGAACGCTCCACCCAGTAGACACTTTCAGGATCTTTTAAATCCACGATTTGGCCAATACCGTCCAAGTATCCGCGAAGTCGTTTGTCGTTGTCCTTTAGGTCGGTTCGCAAAACTTCATCCTCCGCTTCTTCCGCCAAAGCCTTCAAGCGATACAAGAGACGGCTAAAGGGAGGAAACAAATCGGTAGGCAAGGTTCCCGGTTCCAACAATCGACGAACATCCCGCGTCTGCAAAAGGCTGACGTGCACGTGGTTGAAGAAATCTTCACAGGCCAGTTGGGCATTCTCCACCAGCTCAAAATCATTTTTTTCGCCGATTCGGCTTAGCAAACCTTTCCTTTTCGTTGGATTGTAAAGTCTTCTCAAGACCATCGACATCGCCCAGGAACTGATCCCCAAGCCCAAATGATCGCTCGCCACCGCAGGAGCCTCATGTCCCTCGTCGAAAACAACGAAATCGTTGGGGAACAAAACGCCGGGAACATCGCCTCCAGGAGCTGCGCCCGCTCCGACCAAGGCAAAGAGCAAACTATGGTTGACCACTAGCAAATGAGCTTTGTCGACTCGAGAACGAGCCCGCCTGTAGCAACAGGTTTCGGGAGAGCATCGCTTGTTCGAACATACGGAGGAATCGGCATTTACGGCATCCCAAACATCGGACTTCGGGGACGGCGACAATTCCTGACGAATACCTTCCCTCGGTCCTTCGACAGACCATTCCCGAATCCGTTTCAGTTCGGCCCTCTGAGAGGTCTCGAACAAATCAGTCTGGCCCTTCATCGCCGCCTCCAACCGGTTGTCGCAAAGGTAGTTTGCCTTACCAACAAGCAAAGCGCTTCGAAAATCAGCAAACTCCGCCAGCCTAGGAGACTTCTTAAAAACCTTTCGCAACATGGGTATGTCGTTGTTCAGTAACTGCTCCTGCAAGCTGATGGTATTCGTCGCCACTACGAAAGGACGGTTAGTCGTCACCGCATGAACCACACCCGGAGCCAAGTAGGCCAAGCTCTTGCCCACACCCGTACCAGCCTCGAAAAGCAAGCTCTCACCTTCACCAAAAGCACGACCCACAGCCAAAGCCATAGCCGCCTGTTCCGGGCGATGCTCCATTTTCATGGCAACCGGCAACACCCCATTCGTGCCAAAGACCTCGTTGGCCAACGCCTCCAAGTCCCACCCCTCAGGAGCCAAAGCCGATCCCTCGGCATCGTCCAAAATACGAATCATTCACTTTCAATTATCTACCAACCTCACTAATGACCACAAAGAAAAGTGAAATGTTTCCCTTGATTTTCAATAGTCATTTAAAAATTGAAAATCTTGAAAAGCCCGCCAATTCAAGACTGAATGCTCGTCCTCCATTCAATCCACTCAAAAGACATAAAAGCTTGGTGCAGAGAATTTAACTTTAATGAACTTGATTTGAGCTTGGCCGCTAACAATAGTTAGCTATGTGAAATGCTCCATTCTTACCTTTCTTGCTTCCTTCATTATATTCTTGCCCACGAAACCGGTCGACGCCAATCCTGATCCTAAACTTGCTCAAAAGCTCAAGGGTAGCCCACTGGGAACCGAGTTCCACGAACTCACCCAAGGATCGATCGCCTGGATGACAGGAGGGGGTATAGGTCCTGATGGAGCTGACCCTAGTCCAGTAATCAAGGAATTCCTGGAACGAGCCGGTATCCCCTTTGACGAGACCAAAGGGCACAAATTCGTTTTTGACGGTTTCCAGATGTTAGTCACCCATGAACGGAGATCTTGACTTGATCGAAAAAATCCTCCGAAAACTGGATGCCGACCACAACCAGCAAGTATCGGTCACCTTCAATATGCTGGAAGCTCCCCTTGTGTTTTTCAATCAGGTGTTCGCCGAAACGGCGAAACCCGAGACAGACAGGAAATTCCGATCAATCGTTGACGACAAGCATGCCCAAAGGCTCCTTGAAGGCTTGCTCAAGGATGAGAACATGGAATTGCTTCACGCACCGAACCTGCTGATCATGGACCACCAACCAACCAGTTATTCCTCGGCGCAGGAAGTCATCTACCCTACGGATTTCATTCCCCCATTGGAGAACAATCAATCCAAACCGTCTCAACCGATTGCTCAATTTGACACAGTAGCCCCAGACGGCGAGCAACCCAGCTTCCGTGAAGTCGGGCTGACAATCGAACTGACTCTCTGGGTCGATTTATACGAAAGGATTGCCCTCGAGCTCAGCCCCAAGCTTACTCGATTGATTGGTCACGAGGATTATGGACAGGGAACCAAGATTCCCGTCTTTTGGTCCTGGCATATCAATACTATCGTTACCTTGGACCCTGATGAAACCATGATTAGCCGAGGCGCTTCTTCGGAAGAACAAAAGGAGATTTTCGTCTTTATCCAAGCTTCCATATTAAAATGAAAAAAATACTGATCGTTCCCCTTCTGCTTTCAAGTTCCCTGCTTTGGGCCGGAGATTGGCCCATGTGGCTTGGGCCGGACGGCACGGGAGTATCCACCGAGTCCAATTGGAAAAACAACCTCGAAGAGCAAGCTTGGAAAGCAAAGGTGGGGGTTGGTTTCTCGACCGTTTCGGTGGCTGACGGAAAACTTTATACCATGGGTCACAACGGGAAGAAGTCGGGTGGCAACGAAACGGTTTTTTGCCTCGACGCCAAAACGGGCAAGGCGGTCTGGATCCACTCCTATCCCGCCCCTTTGGTCGACTACCTCCACGAGGGAGGTCCCTGCTCCACTCCGACGGTGGACGGTTCCATCGTTTACGCCTTGAGCAAGCATGGGATTCTCCATGCCTACCTGGCCAAAGACGGTAAAATCCTCTGGAAAAAGGAAATGATGAAGGCCGCGGGTATGAGAAAACCACCCGAATGGGGCTTTGCCGCATCGCCATACCTGCTTGGCGATCTTCTTCTCATCGAGGCGGGAGCTACCTTCGCTCTCGACAAGAAAACGGGCGAGATCAAGTGGAAAAGCCAGGTCTACCGAGCAGCCTATGGCTCCCCGACTTCCTTTAAGGCAGCTGACTCGAATCTCGTTGCCAGTCTGAAAACCGACGGGCTCGTTATTTTGGACGGAGCAAACGGCAAGACCCTTGCCTTCGAGAAATGGGAAACCAGCTACCGGACGAACTCGACCACGCCCATAGTCAGCGGAGACAAAATTTTCATATCTACGGGCTATCGTCGAGGTTGCGCCCTGTTTCAATTTAAAGGAAACGCTCTGACCAAGATATACGAAAAGAAAACGCTCTCCACCCATATGAACAACGCCATACCAGTAGGCGACTACCTCTACGGATTCGACGGCAACGTCCACATGGCCGGTCCCAAGGACTTGGTCTGCATCAATTTCTCGACCGGCGAGGAGCAATGGCGCGACAAAAGCAATTTGCAGGTGGGCTCCCTCATCGTGGCGGACAATCGCATAATCGCCCTCGGACAGCGAGGCGAAGCGGCGATTGCTCCGGTCTCGCCAACAGGTTTCAAGCCTATTGTCCGCGAACAGGTCATCGGCGGCCGATGCTGGACGAGTCCCGTATTGGCCAACGGCTACCTGTACCTTCGCAACTCTCGGGGCGACCTCGTATGCCTAGACCTTCGGCGATGAAGGTAGTGGTCGGCATCCTATTCGCTTCTTTTTTGACCTGCGCGGCTTGCGACAACAGCAAGGATTCCCCCCACAATCTCAAAGATCTTGCTTCGGGAGACCAGAACACTGTTGAAGACGAAGCCACAAAACCTCGTTCCACTGCTCTTTCTCATTGGCCCCAATGGCGTGGCCCTCTCGCCACGGGTGAAGCTCCTCATGGCAATCCGCCCGCAGACTGGAACGAAACAAAAAACGTTCGCTGGAAGACGCCCCTGCCCTGCGAAGGACACTCCACGCCGGTAATCTGGGGAGATCGAATTTTTCTCACGGGAACCTCGGGCCACGGAAAAGAGCTGCCCGTCCCCGAGCAACCCAAAGGCGCCCACAACAACCTCGATCCCAAGCGAAAACTACGATTTCTCGTAGTTAACCTCGACTTGCGAGACGGTTCCATACTTTGGCAAAAAACCGTCCGGGACGCACAACCGCACCAGAGCACCCACGAATCGGCCACTTGGGCCTCACACTCGCCCGTTACCGACGGTCAGAGCATCTACGCGTTTTTCGGCTCAAGCGGCCTCTATGCTCTCGACTACAACGGCACCGTTCTGTGGGAAAAGGATTTGGGAGACATGCTCGTCAAGCACGGTCACGGCGAAGGCGCATCCCCCGTACTTTTCGGCGACACCCTAATCGTAAACTGGGACCACGAAGATGATTCCTTCGTGGTCGCTCTAGACAAGAGCACGGGCAAGGAACGATGGCGGCAAGCTCGTAACGAGCCCACCTCATGGGCCTCCCCGATTATCGCCAAGGTGGGCGGCAAGCATCAGGCCATCGTCAGCGGAACCTCCGCCATTCGCGGTTACGACTTGGCCACCGGAAAGGTCGTCTGGCATTGCAGCGGATTGTCCAACAACGTCGTGGCCACCCCTGTCTATGCGGAAGGCATCCTCTACGCCGGGAGCAGCTACGAAATCCAGTCCATGCTCGCCCTAAGCCTAAAGGGAGCCAAAGGTGATCTCGCCGGCACCGACCACGCACTCTGGAACCTTCGACGCCGCTCGCCTTATGTACCCTCCCCTCTCTATTATCAAAAACATTTGTACTTTCTTCGCCACTACCAAGCGATTCTCACTCGTCTTGAAGGTAAAACGGGAGAAGAACCAAGCGGACCCTTTCGGCTTCCCGGGATTCTCAACTTGTACGCATCGCCCGTTGCCGCCGCAGGTCGCATCTACCTAACCGACCAGCAAGGCGCCACCCTCGTTCTGTCCGCCGAGGAAACCCCCGAAACACTCTCCCTCAATCGGCTCGACGACTCTTTCAACGCCTCGGCTGCCATCGTCGGTGACTCCATCATTCTACGCGGAAAGAAATTCCTCTACAGAGTGGCCGAACCCGAGTGAGGGAAGTCATCCTGCCGATCCTCGACTCGGCTAAATTTTCGGCGTAATCACGAACAGGTTACCCGCTCGAAGGCTGACGGAGACTTTTTCGGAAACCGCTTCGTTGCTTTGCCCAAGCAGGACACCGGGCCCCATCGCGGCATCCGCAAGTTCCCAGCGCAACCCTTCCGTAGCGACTCCCTTACAACTGCTCAGGGGCAAGAGGCTGACTATTTTACCACTCATCCCGATCAGTGAAACCGAACAGGCCGGCGTTGCCCGTTGAATAATTTCATCAGTGGCATCGAGAGCGACCTTGCTTGCCTCCGGTAAGGTGGAAGCCACCAAAAGATTGGTCAAGAAATGATCGGATCGTCCGCCTGTGGCCCCGAGAAAAACGATTTCATCGGGCACTTCATCTTCGGGGAGGTGACGAAGGGCTTTCTCCAAATCCGTCGAATCCTGATCCTCCTCGCAAATGACTTTGCAATAGATGGAACCTGAGGTCGTCGGATCAAAGGAATCGAAATCTCCCACCAGTAAATCGGGCTGAATGCCGGCTTGAATCAAGGCGTTCATCCCGCCGTCAACGGCAATGACGAAGTCGGAGTCCTCGGCTCGCCAAGCAAGAAGGGATTCGTCGGGGGGTTCCCCTGCCAACACGAGTAGCGCCTTCATCCCGAAAATACCTTATTACTCGAAAAAGCCTCGTTGCTTATCGGAAATTGGCAACTCCAAACGTTCCATCACGAGCAAGAAATCCTCCCACACTCGACGTTTGCCAATCAAGCTTGGATTGTGTAGGAGATAAGATGGGTGATAGGTGACCATCAGGGGCACACCCTCGAATTCCCACCATCGACCTCGAACATCTCCCATCTTGGCACTCGGATCGGGTTGAACCAAGGCATTGGCGGCGGTTCGACCAAGAGCCACGATCACCTTTGGTTGCACAACTTCCAACTGGGCCTTTAGATAGGGTAGACAAAAATTCGTTTCCTCCTCCGTGGGTGGGCGATTGCCAAAGGCTTGATCGTGCTGTGGTCGCCAATTCATGACATTGCCGATATAAACCACATCGCGGGTCAAGCCCGTAGCGGAAATTATCTTGTCCAGCAATTGTCCCGCTGCTCCGACAAAGGGTTCCCCCTCCATCTCCTCGTCATTGCCCGGAGCTTCCCCGCAAAAAAAGACGTCGGCATCCGGCTTGCCTACTCCAAACACAACTTTGGCGCCGGGATTCAGGTTTGCGTTACAGGTGGGACAAGCCATCACCAAGTCGCGAAGCCAAGACATGCGACTCTCCGGGTCGCCGTCCGGCAAGTTCACCTCGGGAGGAGACGGCAAAACGGAGGGTCCTGAGGATTCCGCTTTCCGAGCGGGTTTTACAATTGGCTTCGGTTTCACTTCAGCCACTTCGACGAGAGGCGCCGGATTGCTCGGAACGGGCGGTTCAGGAGCAGATTCCAGTATAGGTTTCGGTGCAGGCTTGGGTTCCGGCTTCGCTTCCGGGACTACGGCGGAAGAAACTTTTGCCTCCATCGACCCCATAGCCGTCCGCAGACCGTCTATCGTTTCTTGCTCCAAGTAGACTGCATCCACGCCTTCTTGCCGTTGCCGCTTCAACTCTTCCAGCACCGCTCTCGCTCCATCCTCCAAGTCCATTGTCATCGCGCTCCCAGCAACTAACTATTGACCACGGCTCGAAATACGCTCCACGTACTTGGCCAAAAGATCGAACTCCAAGTTCACGAGATCGCCCACCTTGAGCGATTCAAGGGAAGTCAGCGAAAGCGTGTGCGGTATTAGCCAAACGGCAAACAGGTCTTGCTGTACGTCGCACACGGTAAGCGAACATCCATCCACTGCGATGCTTCCCTTGTCCACCAAGTAGTGCGAAAAATCCTCGGGGGCCCGAACCTGGAGGTAAATGTTCTTCCCCCTTTCCTCAAAAATGAGGACATCACCCGTGGCGTCGACATGCCCGGTCACGAAATGCCCGCCCAGTCGCCCATCCGCAGCCAAGGAACGTTCAAGATTCAACTTGTCACCTGTGGCAAGGCTACCGAAAGTGGTTCGCGAGAGGGTTTCTTCCAACAGATCGAAAGAAGCGTTCTGTCCGCACAGTTCCGTCACTGTCAGGCAGCAACCGTCTATCGCCAAGCTATCACCGGGCTTCAATCCGCCACCTTCGACAAAGGGTAATTCAAGCACGAGACGCCAAGCTTCCTCTTCCTCGGTAAAGGAAACAACGATGCCCATGTTTTCGACGATACCCGTGAACATCCTTTTGTTCTTTTCCTCCCAAAAACGAAAACGCAACCTCGAAAGAAAATTTGACCCCACCGCAACGCCGGTTAACTTGAAGAGTTAGAAATCACATGCACAAACAATACGACGAGCAAATCCGAACATCAAAAATCCGGCCTTTGTGGATGGCCCTAGCCTTGACCTGCACCTGCTCTCACGCAGTTGCCGCTCTCCAAGGCACGGCCAAATGGATACCTGAGGACGCCTATGTAGTGGCCTCTGTCCGTTTGGGAAACATCCTCGAAAAATCGGATTACGCAAACACCGACGAGTGGAAACCTATTCTGAAATGGGCTGAAAAGATTCTGCCCGAGGTTGCACCCATCCTCGAAGACCCCAATGCCACAGGTCTCAATTTGAAAGTGCCCGCTCGACTCTTTCTTCGCGGTGGGCATGCCAAGGACGACAACCTTGCGTTCGGCGCATTATTTTTCGCCAAGGACAAGAAAAAGGTGGCAGCCAGTCTGGCCTCCTTCGCGAAGAAGGCCAATTTACGGATGCGCAAGGACAAAGGATTCGTCGCCTATGTCGCCACAGGCAAGTCAATCGGTCTCGCAATTAAAGGCTCGGTCATAGCCTTCGTCGGCGTGGCTCCCTCACCGGGAAACCCGATTGATCCATCGGACCGCGTAGAGGAAGTAGCCAAATCACTTTTGGAAAAGCCCACCGATAGTTTGCCCAAGCCTCTTGCCAAGCATCTCGGAAAGTCGGGAGATGTCGATCTATACGTAAATGGCGAAGGGTTCGCCAAGCTCGCACGCCTTTACTGGCCATCCGACCAGTGGAAAGGAATGTTGCCCGCCATCGGACCCATTTTGGAACGCAAACTGGCCGCACGTTTAAAATCGTACCCAGGACGCTTCATCCTTGAAATCGAAGATCCCGAAGCCAATCCCGCGAAAAAGGGAAAAGAGGCCAACGGTCTCCCCGCACAACTTGTCGACCTCCTCCCGGGAGACGCTCCCATCGTGGCGGGACTGTCAATCGACCCCAAGGACATGCGTTTCACCACAGGAGCCATACTCGCCCAACTGCTGGGAGCTGCTGCGCCCGAAAAGAAAAAAGGAGAGGAATCGAAAGGAAGTGCCATTTCCGCTCTCCAAGATTCCGTCGATGATCTCCTTGCCTCCCCCTCTGGTCACTTCGCCCTTGCCCTCGGATCCTTCCGCAAAGGGCAACCATCTAGAGCACCCGAGAGCCCTCCCGCCTTGCCCAGTCCAGGCATGCTCCTAGGCATAGGCGTCGAATCAGACTTTTCCCTCGGCCAGTTCCTCGCCCAAGCCAACGTAGGTGGCATTCTCGATTCACTTCTCGCTTATAACGGCTTGGGGCTTACTCGGAAGAAAGATGCCCTCTGGCTCAGCACTCCTGAATACCGAAGGGAAGCTACCGCGGGACGTCCGCTCAATCGCCTCTCCAAGAACCGAAGCGAAACCTTCGCCAAGCATCCCGTTGCCGCCGAGGTGAACCTCCGCTCTCTCTCCCGATCGATCCGCGACGCCGGTCCACTCACCTTCGACCTCCTGAAAACCCTCGACTTGACCGACGAGGGCGAACGCATAACTGTCACCGGCAACTTGGATGACTTGAAGGCAGTTATCCAGCTTCGCGACAAGGAGGGCGACGGTTGGCAAATCCTCGGGCGCCATCTGGCCCAGGAGATAATAGACCGCTTCAACGACAAGCTGTTCCTCGCTATCGGTCGAAACACCCCGTCTGCAGTGGTCGCCTCCATCAAAGAGGGCGTCCTCATCAACGCCCCAGACCGCTTCGGCCACTCGCCCATGCACTATGCCGCCTACAAGGGAAACCCCGCCATCGTGGAATACCTTATTAAGAAAGGCGGCGACCCCAATGCCAGGGGACGCCACGACTCCACCCCTCTCCACAGCGCAGCATGGGGAAGAAATCTACAGGTGCTGGAGGTACTTCTTGAAAACGGAGCCGACGTAAATGCACGCACCGACGAGGGCGAAACTCCTGGCATGACCGCCTCCCTCCGTGGCGAAAAGGAAACCCTCGAGATTCTTCTCGCGCTCTCCGCCGATCCTCATGCCAAGGACGAGCACGGCACCAGCCTCGCCGAACTCGCAGCCGCAGGCGGCCACAAGCCAATTTTCGACATGCTCCGCCAAATTGGCGTAAAAGTGAACCATCCCCTCCATGTCGCCGCCGGCCTCGGCGACTTCAAAGCGGTCAAGAAATTCCTCGACAAGGGCGAGGACGTAAATGCCCGCGACGGATTCGGGGCTACCCCGCTGATCCTCGCCGCCGTTGCAGGTCGCGAGGACATGGTCGATTTCCTCCTCGAACGCAAGGCCGACCCCACCCTACCAGCCAAGGAAGGCTATTCCTTCATGCACGGAGCTGCCTTTTCAGGAAAGAAATCCCTCATCCGAAAAGCCCTTTCCTTAGGCATAGAGATCAACGCCCGCTACGGACCCGAGGGCATAACCCCCGTAGATGTAGCCAACGAGGATACCGACGCCGCCGCTTACATTCGCTCCCACGGCGGCCGGACTGGCTGGGAACTCGGACGACCTTGAAATCGTTTAGCGTAGTGCACTATCAAACACCACGCGCAACTGATCGGCAAGCTATTCAATACGCAACTGTCGTCGCAAGTAGGTGGGCACATCGAGGTCTTCCCCGTCGTATAGGTTTCTCTTTGCTTGATCGCCGAAGATTCCGCGTTGGTTCTCGGTCTGCATGAAATCGAAAAATTCTTGGTCGGCAGGGTCTGGCCCGGCAACCTTTTGCTTTTTGGCTTTTTTCTTGGCAGCGGCTGTATCACGCTTGAGCTTCGATGCGTGAGAACGTGAAACGGACTTCGGTTTCCTGGCGTTAGGAGAAGTGGTGAGTACGGAGTCGGCGACGGGGGCAATATCGGCAGCAGGTATTCCAGCCTCGAGGTCGGTGGCGCCAAGCACGCAAATTTCAACGCGATCCCCCATGTTCTCGTCGACATGGGCACCAAACACGACATGCTCCCCCGCCTTGAATTCCTCTCGTATACTGCTGGCCACTTGTTGAAGAGCATTCATGTTCATGTCAGGACCGCCGTTGACGGTTATAAGGAGCACGTCGGCAGCACGTGAGACATCGGGCAAATGTAACATGGGGCAAAGCAAAAGATCCCGCAGGGCGTGCCTAATGGCATCGGCGCCCTGACCTTCCCCATAACCGAAAAGAGTACGACCGGATCGGAGACTGAAAGCCTTGCGAAGATGAGCGAAATCGACGTCAATCATACCCTTGCGAAAGACGAGGGAGCAAATGGCGGAAATTCCGCGACTAACGTTCATACCCGCTTGAGCAAAACATTCGAGGGCAGTTGCCTCGGCACCTCCGATCTGAATGAGGGAGTCGTTGGGAAGAGGAATTACGGCATTGGCGAACTTGCGCAGCTCGGCAAGCGCGTCGTCCGCCATTTGGTGACGCTGCTTCTCCCAGCTGAAGGGCAATGGAGTGAAGGCAAACACGAGGGCACCAGATTCACGAGCTAGCTTGGCGATGGCCGGAGCAGCACCCCCTCCTGTTCCGCCACCAAGACCAGCTAAAAGAAATACCAGATCCACACCATCGAGGTTCTTTCGAATTAGGTCGCGTTCCTCGTCCACGGCCTTTCGACCGAGGGAAACTTCACCGCCAGTGCCCAAGCCACGTGTAAGACGCCGGCCAAGGGGTAGCTTTTCGGAGGCAATGCAATCAGACAGAACATCCGCATCGACATCAATCGCTATGGTACGTACAGCGTCAAATCCATCAAGGCATAGACCATCCACCAAGCTAACCCCCGCACCGCCTATACCAAAGACCTTGGCTCGCACTGAGGAATTGGAATCAGATTGAAAGGAACCGGACGAGAACATAGTTTGCTGAGACATGGGAGTAATGGGTAGCTAATTTTATCTATTACTTAAAGTTTCTAAAGAGTCACTGAAGATTGGATTTCGGTAAAAGTAGACCCGTCAATTTATTCCGACGAGATGAACAAGTTTTTGGAAAAAGCCTTCACATTCATTGTTTTCGGAATGTACTGCACTGTCCTTGAGACCGTAATGCAGGAGCCCTAGCACAGTGGCATTTCCAGGATGGGAGAGATCGCCATCGATCCCGGGAGGAAAAGAGGCTTTTTCCGTGCGAAGCCCCAAGACATTTTCCGCTACACGGTCAATTCCAGGAAGAAGAGATCCGCCTCCGGTAAGCAAAACGCCAGATGCGACCATGTCTGGATCCAGCAATGAGCCAATTTCCTTGCCAATGATTTCGAAAAGCTCGACCACCCTCGCGTTGATAACTTGGCAAATGGATTTCCGTGAGACGGTGCGATCGCCGATCGTCTTGTTACCAATAAGCCACACATCTTCTTTGGCGTCCGACTCATCAACCATGGCCTTACCGTGCTCGATTTTGATATCCTCGGCATAAGGCTCGAGAATCCGAAGTCCCATGCTAAGGTCTCCGCTAATGTGGTCTCCGCCCACGCATACTACTCCGGTAGCAGCAACGTGACCGTGCCGATACAGGACGTAATCGGTGACCCCTGCTCCTATGTCTACGACGAGTACACCAGACTGCTGAAGGTCAGCCCCTGCCACAATGGCTCCAGAGGCAATCGAAGAAACAAAAAGTTCGGCGATGCCTAAGCGTCCGTAGCCTAAAATGATGTCAACGGTTTCCTGGATGGCATTTTTGTCGCCTTCGATAGCCCAGTATCCGACACCGATGGACGATCCACACATACCTACGGGATCTTCGACAATACGATCATCAAGTACAATGGGAGAACGCACATGATGGACGAAACACCGACCTTCCTCAGGTTTCTTGAGCTTAGCCTCCTCCGACGCGCGCTGGATATCTGAAAACTCTACACGATTGTCAGAGGCAGAGGTGGAGGAGCTGCCACGGAGTTGAGTGCCCCTCAAGTGCGACCCAGTCTGAGCAAGGTAAACTTCGTCGATTTTGGCACCAGCGGCCCTCTCTGCTTCCTCAATCGCGGCATGGACGGAAGAGGCAGTCTTACGATAATCGACGATTTCGCCTTTACGAACTCCGTCGTTCCTAACGCTTGCAGCGGCCACGACGTTGAGACCGCCGGAAGGAGTAAGCTCACCAACCAGTGCCTTGGCCTTTAATGTTCCAATTTCTACGGCTCCGAGAATCTTGCTCATGGACAAATTTAGTTTAATTTAGTGGTTTGGGCTAGTTTTCAGACAAATATTAGATATTCATAACCGAGCAAAAACCGAGCGACCGTGAGAAAGGTCGATGGATTCAATTTTTCTGCTATTTTGAAAATCAGGTTCTAGAAGAAGATATTTGAGGCGACGAAGTTGAGACGGATAATCTCGAGGGGAGAAGCGCATTTTCTTGACAATATTTGATTCAATAAGGACATGTGCATCGGGATCGGATTCATCAGCTTCAGGACGAAGAAAAGATACGACCTTCCATTCTCGGTATAGTTCGGGAAAATCACTCCGGGCAATTTCAAGAAGAGGCGAAACATTCTCTAATTCCGGAATCCTTTGATAACCGTTCCTTTCAGCTTTCTTCAACAAGCCGGGTTTAAGATTGAGATAAGGCAAGGCATGCAAAGTAGAGTAGCGGAAATCCTTTCCTTTATAAATTGTGCCCGCACCAGAAACGAGCCACATTATTGGAACACCTTTCTTTGGACGAATAAAGAGCCGATAAAGGGGTTTGTGTTCAGAGATTTCAACTTGAAGAGTAGAAGGAAAACGACGTCGCACTCGAGCGAAAGCAATTTGTGATTCGCTCTCCAATTTGCTTCGAAGATCCTTAAGATCTAAGTCCATGAGAGTGGCTTTTCTCGGGATTTGGAGTATGCGCTTAATCGATGCAAGTTTCAGCACTCCATCAGTCGCGTATTTCAAAGAGTCGACAGGCAGGGAAGGACCCGTCAGGTCGACAGGACCAGGGTTACGCTGAAAGTGTTCGCGACCGCACCAAATTCCGTATCCGGAACCTCCTAGAATAGCGAGGATCAAAAGAAATTTCCCTACACCCAGAAGAGAACGTCGCCAAGCAACGGTAGACATCGGGCGCCGACGTTTATGGGAAACTAGATTACGCCAACTCCGGTCGGAATTGGAATTGGAGTTCTTTTTCCGTGTAATTGCCATTATAAGATTCTGCTTCGAGATTGTTTCAATAGGAGTCCCTGCGATGAGTGAAGCGATCGATTGCCGGCTCTATCAATTCATTGGCCAAATGACCGAAATCGTAACCTGCGCAGGATGCGCTTTTGGGAAGCAAACTGGTTTCCGTCAGTCCAGGAAGGGTATTAACCTCAAGAAAATGTGAATGCCCATCTTCACAAACAATAAAATCGACCCGAGCGAAATCCCGGCACCCGCAAACCTCGAAGGCAGTCTGGGCAGCCATTTTCACCTCTTTTTCCACTTCACAAGGCAAAACTGCGGGATAGCGATATTCAGTCTGTCCCGACTGGTACTTTCGTTCGTAGTCATAAATCCCACCCAGCGGTATTACCTCCACGACTCCAAGAGGATTGCCACGCAGTACACCAACCGTCAGTTCGCGACCACGAATTCGTTTTTCAATCAACCAGTTTCCATTTGGCAGTTCAGGGAGCAAGACTTGCAATTCGTGTTCACTTTTAACGACTCTCAACCGAACACTGCTCCCTTGATCAGTAGGTTTTATGATCAAATCGTTTCCGAGAGTAGCGATCACTTCACTTGCGGAAACCTCATTCAGATCACGAAAGAACCTGCCAGGCGCAACTCGAACACCCGCTTCCCAGACCCGATTTTTAGCCAAGTGCTTTTCCATACAAAGCTCGCTTGAGATGGAACTGCTACCAGCATACTCGACTCCGCGCTCATCCAGGAGTCTCTGCAGAGTCCCGTCTTCTCCAAATGTTCCGTGAATAGCGGGAAACACAACAGTATCCGAACCGTCCAAATCGGGTGGAAGAGCAGTTTGGTTCAAGTCTATCAAGCAGACAACAAAACGATCACGCAGGGCGGATGAGATAGCTTGTCCTGTCTCCAGTGAGACTTCTCGTTCCTCCCCGACTCCACCCGAAAGCACCGTTATTGATGGTAAATTTATTTTTGTCATATATGAGTACCCGCCAACTCGTTAAGGCCGCCATAGCCCTTGGTTTTCAGTTTTCAATCAATTCAATGCTTCCTCCCAGCTTTTCCCCAGAAGGGTGACTTCAGGTTGCAATTCCACACCAGTGGAATCCTTAACCTTACCGCGCACCCGTCGAATAAGGCTAATAACCTCATCCGCAGTAGCACCACCTTGATTGACAATAAAATTCGCGTGGACGTTCGAAATCGAGGCAGCGCCAAGGGACTCTCCTTTGAGACCGTGATGGTCAATAAGCCTTCCGGCTGAATCATCGGTGGGATTCCGAAAAATGCACCCGGCGCTGGACTCGCGAGGTTGCGATGCCCAACGTTTATTGGAAAATTTATCGATTTGTCGTCGAACCTCGATCTTGCTCGAAAAACCTGTAGCCCGTAGACGAGCTCGTAATACGATGCCCTCATCAGCCTCTGCGCAAACACGATACCCAACGGTAAGGTTTTCACCTGCGATCTCACGGACACGACCGTTCGGCATTAGAAAAGTGACGGTCTCGACAAGATCAAAGATCTCCCCGCCCATGGCCCCGGCATTCATTCGCAAGGCTCCACCCAAGGTACCAGGAATACCTTCCAAAAACTCAAAACCTGCCAACCCCTGTTCACAAGCTAACCTGCAAATCTCTTTCAACCTGGTTCCGGCCTTGACAACAAAAGTATCATCGAGCACGAGGCGAACTTCCTTCCAAGCAGTCCCTACTAGTCGAAGAGCCAAACCAGCAAAACCATCGTCGGGTACGATCAAGTTAGAGCCACGTCCCATTACGAAAAAAGGAAAATTAAAGAGCGAACAAGCATCCACTAATTCTCGCAAATCCTCGGCGCAGGAGGGTTCCGCATATGCGGTCGAGGAACCACCTACTCGCAAAGTTGTCTTGTCGGCCAACGGTTCGTCCATACGAAGAATGCAGTCCTTGGACAAGCGTGTTTGAAGATAATCAAACCATGCGAGCCAATCATCGCCCTTAGATCGTTGCAAAGAGGAAAACGCGTGGGCGTATCGATCTAGGTCACCTGCACCTAAAAACAATACTTGATCACCTGATAGGGGTGATGTTCCGATGGCATCGCTCAAGTCTGATAAGCATGTGTATACCCGCGCTGTCTTACGAAGACGAGGAGGCAAATGGCCCATCATGTTCTCCACCGACCCATCGACGTCCGGAGACTCGAAAGCACTATAGGTAGGCAAAAGAAACAAATCGTCTGTCGCGGATAATTCCTCGGCGAACTCGGCCACCAAGTCACGTGTTCGTGAATAACGATGAGGCTGAAAGACGACCTTCAGGCGACGCTCGGGAAAATTATTTTCGGCTTGCGCCAATACCGCCCGAATTTCTGTGGGATGGTGTGCGTAGTCCTCCAAGACATACCGATCGGGCGATTCATAAAGAACGACTTGTCGACGGGCGAGGCCGGGAAAATCAGTCAGATCATCTGAAGAGGCATTTAGGCCTAGATAACGACATACGGTAATCGCAGCGGCCTCATTCCGAGAATTGTAGGCACCGGGTTCGAGAGAATTCTCAAAAGTGATCGTTGGACAGGTTGCCGAAGATTGAGCCAATTTAAACAGATCATCACCCTCAGGAACAATGACGGAGCTCTCGGTACGAGAAAAAAGCCCGCCGAGCGTTTCGCAAAACTCTTGTAACGAAGAATATTGAGAGGAGTGATCCCAATCGCAGTTCAAGCAGAGAGTGACGGTTGGGCTAAATCCATCGATCGTACCATCACTCTCATCCACCTCGATTACAATCCAGGGCGAATCAGAATACATTCCCGGAGGTATCTCTCGGTTACGAAATAATCCTCCAATAATGTATCCGCATGGAAAACCAAGTTTACGCAAAAGCCACGCAATCATGGCTGTAGTAGTGGTCTTGCCGTGACTTCCGACCACTGCCAAAACTTTGCATTCGGCAGTTAGCTTAGCCAGAAAGTCCCCTCTCCTCAAAACAGGTATTCCTTGCTCCTTCCATTGATCCAAGGAAGGTAAACTCTCGCAAATTGCGGAAGACCGAACCACAACGTCGGGACGAAAACTAGGAACGGGTTCAGAAAGAATTCTCACTCCACACCTTTCAAGCAAACTGCGGACAGGTTCCCGAAAAGAGTCGTCGAAAGCTTCCACCAGGACACCAGCTTTTTGCAAATATATGGCCAATGGAGCCATGCCCATGCCTCCGGCACCCAAAAGAAAACATTTGCGAGGAACTTTCATCCAGCAAAAGGCAAGGCACCTGCGACGACGTCGGGATTACCACTTTCTTTTAGAACATTGGTAACATCAAAAACGATTTCAGATACTACGTCTCCTGGATCGGTCGCGACTAAGTTCCTACGCAAAACTGCCCGAAACTCCTCGTTGAACATTACTTCGCGAGTTTCCTCAAAAAGCAATTCTTCGATCTGGTCCTGTGAGCATACGATGGCAGCGCCCTTCTGCTCGATAAAGGAGGCATTAAGGGCTTGGTGATCATCAGCGGCAAAGGGATAAGGAACCAAAATCGAAGGGACGCGACAACGAACGATTTCGGAGATAGAACCTGCACCGGCTCGAGAGATCACCAAGTCAGCGGCGGAAAGAACAGTACTCATTTCATCACTGAAAGGTACGAACCTCATTGGTACGAAAGAACCGTTTTGGCCCGTCATCTCAACAACGCCCGAACTTTCGTTACCCATTCCCGTAAGGCAATAAACGCTAATCCCATCCAAGGCGAATGCCTCCAAATGCTCTTTTACCCATTGATTGAGAGAGGCTGCGCCTTGGCTACCTCCCAACACAACCAGCAGTCGTTCCGTGGAACCAACGCCCAAGTTCCTACGAGCTCGCTCACGAGGAATTCGACGAAATTCTCTTCGAAGCGGGTAACCCAAGTTTCGAACAACCTTGGAAGAAACACCATCCATTCTGATCCCTTCGGGCAGGTATAGCCTACTCGCCTTTTTACGAAGCAAACGCACTGCTCGTCCGACCGCTCGATTTGCCTCATGTAAGAACACCGGAATTCCACGACTACGGGCTGCCAGGACTGGACCGACCGAGGTAAAGCCACCAAAGCCAAACAAAGCGTCTGCACCAATATTACGATAGAATCGAAGGGAATGAAAATATGAAGACACCAAGCCCTTGGCGAACCGACCTAATCCTAGCGGAGTTTTGAGGAAAGGAGCACCGGGAACTTGTTTGAAACTTAGCTCGGGATAATTCTCCGCGAGACGCGAATCGACCATTTTGTTGCTGATAAACATCCAACATGGGTACCCTTTTTCTTCCAAGCTCTGAGCAAGAGCAATCCCAGGAGTCAAGTGCCCTCCTGTTCCTCCGCACGCTATTACGACGTTTCTCATGATGCTTCAATCATGTCATTCATCACTACAATTCTCTAGACCGCAAGAGGACGGGTCCTCCCCAGCTTCGGAATACGTTTAGAATCAAACCGATCAGCACGAAAGTTACCATCAAGTTGGAACCTCCGTAGCTGATGAAGGGTAACGACATGCCTTTGGTGGGCATAGAACCGGTGACGACGCCCACATTGATGACAGCCTGTAGAGCGATTGCCAAAATAGCTCCCGAACCAATTAGAAAAAGGTATAAATTTGGAGCCTCCCTCAATCGCCAGGCAACCAAAACAAACAATGCCAGGAAGCAAGCTACGATTCCGAGCGAGAAAATCAGACCAAGTTCCTCTCCGATTACGGAAAAGATGAAGTCCGTATGAGCCTCGGGGAGAAAATGCATCTGTTGCCTTCCCTTGCCAAGCCCCACTCCATTGACCCCACCAACACCGAAAGCGAGCATACCTTGCCATAGTTGGTAGGCACTGTCGTTGGCATTGCCCTCCACGTCTAGAAATGAAGTGACTCTGCGAATTCGCACAGGGTCTAGATAAACCAGCAAAGCAAAGCCAGACACCGCCAAACCAGCAAAAGGAAGAAGCCATCGTAAACTGACACCTGCAAGAAACATCATAGTTGCTCCGACGGCTCCACAAAGAAAAGTAGTACCGAAATCGGGTTGCATCATAATCAAACCTAGAACAAGCCCGAGAATTAGAGAGGGATAAACAAAGCCTCGCCAGAGGGACTTGATCTCCCTTTGATTCGCGGAAAGGTAAACGGCAAGAATCAAAACAAGCCCGATCTTCGCAAACTCCGAGGGTTGAAGTCGAAAAGGGCCCAGTCCGAGCCATCGCTGAGCTCCATTCACCTTGACCCCAAAACCAGGAACCAAAACCAGAACCAATGCCAGAGCGCAAATGCCGTAAAGCAGCAAGGATCGTTTGCGTAGCCATTCCAAGTTAACGAACGCCGAGAGAGCCCCTGCAATGATAGAGAGACACAGCCAAATTGCCTGCTTGGATACCAACGCGTGCGGACCGCTCTTCGTTACAGCACCCGCACTGAAGAGCATAACCAGACCCAAAGTCGTAAGGGCCAAAGCTACGAAAACAACGAAAACGGGAATGAAGTGACCACCGCTCATCGATGAACGCGAAATCGTAGCTTGCCCAACAATCATATTTTCCCAACACCCAATTTGACTCGCCCCTTATTTAAGCAAATAAATCATTCCTCGGGCTCATCTACAAAGGGGGGCTTATCGTTCTTGAAGAAATCTTCCAAGTTGGGATCCGGAGTAACTGGTGAAGAGGCAGGTGGAGATGGCACAGGATCAACTGGGGAAGGAGCTAATGGAATGGCAGGAGGAGTTGATCCCGATACTGTCAGGACTTGTCCGACTCGAATGCTGTCGGCATTAGTCAGTCCATTCATTTCCATTATTTTTGCCACTGTAGTACCATAGGTCACAGCGATACGAGAAAGATTATCACCGGAACGAACGGTATGAGTATTACCTCCCAACAAAAGTTCGGGCGTTAGAACTTGGGTAGCTGTGCTTGGAATAGATTCACCACCGCCAGGTATAACGAGAGTCTGGCCGATCTGAAGAGTGTCGCCAGATAGTCCGTTAGCGGTGCGCAGCTCCTGTAAGGATACACCGTGGGAAGTAGCAATTCTAGTAAGGTTATCTCCTTTTTTAATGACGTAGGAAGTCGCTCCCGGAGAAACAACAGGAGGAGGACTCCCCGTAGCGACCTGTTCGGATGATGCTCCAGTTACGCCTGCAGCCTTAATCACGCCCCCGGGAACCAGTACTTCTTGTCCGATACGCAATGAGGCATTTTTGCTCAATCCCGGGTTTGCGCCGAGGAGGGAATTCAAAGAGACATTGTTCTTGCGGGCAATTCCCCAAAGGGTGTCTCCTTTGGCGATTTTGTAAACGCCCAGTCCCTCGGGTCGAAGACCGACTCCAGTAACATCCCCCGTCGCGGGATTAACAATTCCTTCCGGCCCTCCGGGAACGATCAATTCGCCAGGATCGGGTCGAGTGGGGGAAGAACGTGGACCTGTCGCGGTTTCCGGTACTGACACGACTGGCGGAGCATCAGTCTCCGTACCTGCGTTAAAAGCAGGATCTACTCCAGTCTCAGAAGGAGAAGTTTCTGTAGTTCCGTTTTGGTCTCCCCTGCCTTTCTTTAAGGTATTGCAACTGGGTTGGAACATCACGAGGAGGATGACACCCACGTGCAAGGACAATACAATTCCGAATATTTTAGTTATTTTCATGATACGGTTCTCCGTTGATAAAATCTTTTAAGCCTGATTAAGTGAAGTATGCTCACGCATACGATCCTTCAATTGAAAAACATATCGAACGAAAGTTTTCCCACGTTCCGAATAGTCTGAATAACTGTCAAAACTGGCAAATCCTGGACTGAAAAGAATATCTGTGGCATCGTTAACATCTTCGAATGCCGCTTTAACCGCTTCAGTCAATTCACCGAAAACATGGGTGGGCACCCCAAAGGCGGAAAGCCTCTTTCCCAGTGAAGTCCCCGACTCACCAATGAGGTAAGCTCTGGTGACCCACTTGTGCAGTCGGTGTGCAAATGTCTTCTCATCGGCTCCCTTTGATTGTCCCCCACCTATCCAGAAAGCTTTACCAGCAAAATTTCGGCAAGCCGCCAATGCAGCAGAAAAATTAGTAGCCTTCGAATCATTCCAAAAAGTCGCTTTGCCAACGGTTGCAACTTTCTCCAACCGATGAGGTTCACCAACAAATTCGTCTACCACCTTAATCACGCATTCATCGCTTATTCCCTGCGAATCTGCAAAAGCCAAAGCGAGAGCTAAATTTTCTCGTTGAGGAAAAGTCCCAAATGGAGAACCTTCGGGAACTGAGACTCGGTTTGCATCTTCCCTTGAAATTGTTTTGGGTTGGCAAGACAAAGTCACTCCCATTTCGCGAGCTGACTTAATTACTGAAACACCGGCCAGAAACAGACCGCTATCTAACCTATCGACCAATCGACCTTTTGCCCTTACATAAGAAATCATGTCGCCATGACGATCGAGATGATCCTCATCAATGTTTGTCCAGATTACCGCATCCGGCCGTAAAATCCTAAGATTTTCCGTCTGAAAAGAACTTAGTTCGAGCATCGCCGTAATCGAACTATTACGCCTTTCGGCAACCAAGTTCGAAAAAGAATAACCAATGTTTCCCGTAGCCACTGCAGGCCTATTGGTTTCATTGAATAGTTTCGCTAGAAAGCGAACCAAGCTGGTCTTACCATTCGTTCCCGTTACGGTCACAATCTTACCTGGCCAAAAAGCCGATGCGAAATCGGCTTCCCCAAATACCTCAACACCCGCTTTAGTCGCAATTTCGATCCAAGGATGATTCGAGGCAAAACCCGGACTCACAACCGCGACCGAGCAAGCCTTTGCCTCCGTCCACCCGAAGGCTCGGCTTTGCTGGTCGTAGGTCGAGTATTCCCAATCCAATGAGCGTAGAAGTTTTTCCACTCCTCTACCGCTTACACCCGCGCCAAGAATTGCGACAGGATTACGCCGCAATTCATCCCATTCCAAAGATAATTTACTCACAACGACCACCTCATCTCAGTTTCAACGTCGCCAAGCCTACGATGGCAAATAGAAGTGAAAGAATCCAGAAACGGATTACTACCTTCGTTTCCTTCCAGCCTTTTAGTTCGAAATGATGGTGAATGGGTGCCATTCGAAAAATGCGATTTCCAGTCAACTTGAAAGACGCCACTTGTAGTATTACAGACCCCGCCTCGATGACGAAGATTCCGCCCACAATCACCAAGGTGAATGGCTGATGAATCATCAAAGCTATTATTCCCACAAGTCCCCCTATAGCCAAGGACCCCGTATCCCCCATAAACACTTCCGCTGGAGGAGAATTGTACCAAAGAAAAGCCAAGCAACCTCCCAGTAGCGATGCGCAGACTACGGTCAGTTCTCCCGTGCCAGGAACCATGCTGATGAGGAGGTAGTCGGAAATGATTGAGTTTCCGGATGCGTAAGCCATGAGCCCATACGCAAGTGCAACCGTAACGGTGCAACCTATTGCCAGCCCATCCAATCCGTCCGTTAGATTTATCGCGTTGCTCGAGCCGCAAAGTGTAAAAAAGAACAGTACGAAAATGGCTGTCAAAGGCATTGCCTCCCACAAGACTTCCTTGTAGAAAGGGACCCACAGTTGTGACATTTCTGCAGCGCTTCCCGAGGCATTTCCCTTGATACCCGTAAGCATTTCGCCGACAGGACCAATTAACAGGTATATGGCTACCGAAACCGCTATTAGTTGACCGAGCAGTTTCATTTTTCCGGGTAACCCCTTGCTGTTCCTCTTTGCGACCTTTAGGTAATCGTCTGAAAACCCTACCACGGTCAGCATTGCATAAACTACTAAAGCAGTTACTACGTAAATGTTCGGATCGGCCCAAAGCAATGAAGAGAATACCACCGAAACAAAAATGAGTATGCCTCCCATCGTAGGAGTACTCGCCTTCTCTTTGTGCAATCCTGCAAGTTCTCCTACTTCCTCTTCGGTTCGAAATGCTTGGCGGGCGTCCAATGAGCGAAGGATGGCAAACAGGCGCGGACCGAGATAGAACCCAAGAAAAAGCGAAGTCAAGCCCGACATCATAGCACGAACAGAAATGAATTGAAACAATCGCAAAGGGCCGAAAAGGTCCTCTAGGCTTTGAAGATAAGTCAGCATCCTGCATAATCCATCTTGCCCTCTTCCGTTGCCCAATTGGGCACGAGAGTTTCCAAAGCGTTTGCCCTGCTCCCCTTCAGTAAAACTGCTCCTTCGAATTCGCTTACTAGGGACTTGGCCTCCAGTACGTCACCAACAGATTGAATCGATTCTTTTTCAATTCCAGAACGAAGAATCCCAGCCTTCAACCATTGAGCTTTTTCACCGACGAGGAGTACCTTGTCGGATGGACCAATATTAATTTTAGAGCCTGTGTCTTGGTGTAACCTGGGGCCTTCATCTCCTAGCTCCTCCATTCCGCCCAAAGTCAAAAGTTTTGGAAGGTCTTGGGCTTGGCGCTGAAAGAAGCGGATCGCATCCAGCATAGACGCCGGATTTGCGTTGTAACAATCAACATAGTAAAAATTCCCTCGGCCCTGTAGCCATTTGCCCCTTAGGGCCGAGGGTTTATATTGGGGCAGGCGTTCAAATATTTCATCTTCCGAAACACCCAGTTCCAAAGCTGCTGCCACGGCTAGAGCGCAATTACTAGCCATTCCCTCAGATACAATCGGAAGAGGTAGTGATAGGGGTGGGTAGCCGCGTCGCCTTAGCCTTAGCGACGCGGCATCCCCAACCATGTTTGTTTCAGTCTTCGTATCGAAAAAGAGGAATCCCTTGGGAGGTTCCTCCATGGGGTCTCCATACTTGAGTACAAGGCATTCCACCTCGCTCTCTTGGACCTCACGAAATTCATCGAATTGTAAGCAATGTTCTGGAAAGATTGCTGTCTTAACGGTTCCGGAATCTTGAATTAACCTAGCTTTTTCTTGAGCCACCTTAATCTCGCTTCCCAATCCCTCAAGATGAGCTGAAGCCACCATGGTGACTAAAGTAAGGTCGGGAGCAATTGCCTTAGCCAATTGATCCATCTCCCCGATTCGATTGATACCCGCCTCAACAACTGCTTTAAGATGGACGGAACATTCAATGCGGAGCAAAGTCAGTGGAACACCCAACAAATTGTTAAAATTGCCGTTGGTCGCTAAACATGTATCATAACCAAATAAAAGTTGAAGTACGTCTTTTGTAGACGTCTTGCCGCAACTTCCGGTAACGCCGATAATCTTTCCTTCAAAATTTCTGCGGTGCATGTGAGCTATCCGAAGAAACGCCTCGCCAACATCGGACGTTTTGAGTTGAGGCAGGTCGGAGTCGGCGACGAAATGATCAACCAGAGCAGATGATGCTCCTAATTTAGCTGCATCTCTTAAAAAGTGATGCCCGTCACGTTCCGCTCTTACAGCAACAAACATTTCACCCGACTCCATCCTTCGGGAATCATGAGAGAAGCCTGAAACTAAGTTTCGCGGAGAGCGACTCCACTCTCCTCCTGACCATTCGGCTAATGATTCGGGGTCAAAAAACGGCATTAGAATCCTAACGATTTTGCATTCAATAATTCGTCGGCTACAAGACGATCATCGAATGGAATGGATGTGTACTGAACCTCTTGAAAAGCTTCATGTCCCTTACCTGCAATTAGTAGGCAGTCATCATTTTCAGATGCATCCAGGGCCAAACTAATAGCCCTTCTACGATCATCCACAAAGTTTACCTTCGATCGCTTGGGAAGACCTTTCCTCATATCCCTAAAAATATCACCTTGTGGTTCAGTTCGAGGATTGTCCGAAGTAGCCCAAGACTCGTCTGCACCTGCAGAAGCCACTCGAGTCATTTCCATTCTTTTACCTCTGTCTCTATCACCTCCGCAGCCAAAAACTAGATGTAGTTTTCCATGGGTAAACTCGCGCAACATACCTAGTGCATTGCGAAGTGCATCAGGGGTGTGAGCATAATCAACCAACACTTTGTAAGGTTGCCCTCTCTCAATTGGTTCCATTCGACCATCCACCCCGTCGAAGGTACCCACCTTATGGACGACCTTTGAAACAGAAAAGCCCATTGAGTAAACAATTGCCAAACTCGCCGCTATGTTCATCACGTTGTAACGACCAAGCATTGGGCTTCGAGTGACTATAGAACCCTCGGGGCAATCCAAAACAAATTCACTGCCTTCAGCTGATAATGATATATCTCGAACGCGAAAATCACTATTTCTGCCCTCACCAAATGTTATGCTTCGAACTTGAGTGGGAATTTCGTCAAGAAGTCTCTGTCCATAAGGACAATCACCATTGACCACTGCCACTTTCGGTAAAGATCCATTGCTCCCGGTAAAAATTCTTCTTTTTTCAGAAAAATAGTCCTCCATCGTTCCGTGATAATCAAGATGGTCGCGACTCAAGTTAAGAAAAGCTGCTACTTCTAAGTGTAGTCCATTGACACGAGACTGGTGAATTCCGTGTGAACTAACTTCCATGACAGCTTCTGAACATCCTGCAGCCAACATACTTCGCAGCATCGCATATAAATCAGCCGACTCAGGAGTCGTCTTAAAAGATGGAATTTCTCTATCTCCTAAATGGTATTTGACTGTTCCGACTAATCCAACGGGACGACCTGAACGCTCCATTAGATGTCGACTCAATGCGGTGACGGTAGTTTTACCATTAGTTCCAGTTATTCCCGAAACACGTAATGTTTTATCTGGCCAACCATGATAACGACGAGCAAAACGAGCCAATGCTTTTCGAGCGTCAGATACATGCAGAGATGCAACTCCTGAGTGGTCGACATGATCTTCGCCAGTCACAATCCCCGCTGCTCCACGGTCAACGGCTTCTTGGATGTGAGAGTTACCATCAACGCGAGAACCAGCGAAAGCGAAAAATAGAGATCCTGG
Organism: Opitutia bacterium; assembly: GCA_002730975.1. Lineage (GTDB taxonomy): Bacteria > Verrucomicrobiota > Verrucomicrobiia > Opitutales > Seribacteraceae. The sequence goes on along the minus strand of PCBO01000033.1, from coordinate 7,328 downwards.
AGAAACTCTCCTGCTATCGGTTACAAGATCACTGATCAAGCAACTCGAATTACCTCTCAAATCGCAGTCCGTTTCAGGCATAAGCTGCCTCAATGGCATGATCCCTCTCATTCGCTCGCGGAAGTCAATAGCCAGATCTTTATTTTGGTCAGTTTGCGTTTTCATGATCAGATTAGTTTACATTGAAATCCTACAAGGCTCTAGTCCTTCTGTTTTGCGTTGTTGCCAATTCTTCATCAGTTTGATTCGGCCGCACCCCCAAATAACTGATAACTTCTTTTGCGACTCGTTGAAAAGATGGACCAGCTACACTACCTCCATAACCTATCCGTCCCGGTTTCATCTTTGGTTCATCAACGATCACGGAAATCACGATTCGAGGATCGTTTGCTGGCAGGAATCCAACAAATGACGCAATATGGTGACGATCTGAGTATCGTCCTTCTATTATTTTTTTTGTTGTCCCTGTCTTACCTGCAACTAGGTAGCCTTTAACTTGAGCTTTTTTTGCAGTACCTTCCGATACAACTTTTTCTAGCATACCCGTTAATTTTCCTGCCACTTCCGATCTCAACACTCTTCGAACGCTTCTCGGTTTGAATTCAACCACTGTTTTCCCTTCAGAATCAAACACCCTCCTGACCACTTGAGGCTTCATCAAGATTCCATTACTTGCAACTGCTGACATAGCAGAGTGCATTTGCATTGGCGTCACGCTTACTGCGTGACCCATTGGCATTCTAGTGATAGTTAATCCGTCCCACCGCCTTGGTGGATGAAGAGTACCCTTGCGTTCACCCCTAAATCCTATGCCAGTTCTAGCACCAAAACCAAAACTCTTGCAATATTCGTAAAATCTACGATCACCTAGCATTATGGCTAATTGAGCAACTCCCCTGTTGCTGGATTGAACTACAACGCCCTCGACGCTTATTTTTCCTAGAGGATGATCATCTCGAGGTAGTCGATACTTTCTACTTCCACGCATCGTAATTGAAGTTGAGCAATCGATAATGCTTTCTACCGAAACCAAGTTCTCATTCATCGCTGCACCAGCGGCTACGATCTTAAATACTGATCCTGGTTCGTATACGTCTGTCATCGTGCGGTTTCGCAGATTACCCATCTCATAATTGTTGAATTTATTTGGATCGAAATCTGGTGCATTTGCCATGGCCAAGACATATCCAGTAGATGGTTCGCTTACTATAATGCTAGCACTTATTGGCTTGTATTCCTCTACAATCAAAGCCAACTCACGCTCCGCCATGTCCTGAACCATCCTATCGATACACAGTTCGACATTCAGTCCATCTTCGGACAAGACTTCTCTCGATCGGTATTGCAAAAGTTCTCGACGACGACCATCTCTTTCCCACTCACGCCATCCCGATTGGCCGCGAAGATAGTAATCAACAGTCTTCTCCACTCCCATTGATGGAACACCTTCCTTGTTAACAAACCCAATTACGTGTGAAGCCAGTTTATTTCCGGGGTAAAGTCGTGAATGCTTAAAATTTCCGTAAACTCCTTGAATTTCCAGATTCATTAATCTCCTGTAAACATCCTCATCCACATCATCGGCTATCTTCGCCCATCGAATCGGGCGAACCTCTCTGCTAAACTGATTACCAGGACGAGTCTTGTTAAAAAAAGCCGTGGTAATTTCCTTCTCGGAGACTTGCAACAATTCAGCAAGCTGAGGTATCTTCACAATATCGTCTACATTAACGGCTTGTGGATCTACACCTACCTCAACTAAGGAACGAGTCGTAGCGAGTAGATTACCTTTTGCGTCAACGACATCACCCCTTCGAGCTAAAACTACTGAAAAATTTTGACGAGCATTTTGAGCCGAATCTCTTAATGCATCACCCTTGACAACCTGTAAGTAGACTAGGCGACCCGCAAGAGAACAGAAAACACAAGTTATTGCGGCAAATACCAAATAAAACCGAACTGGACTCAGGAATGCACTTCTCATTGGATGGAATTCCTAGCAAGTATTCCCGACCGTTTTATCCCAATCCTCGAGTCATCTGAATATAGAAGTCTTTCCATGTCGTCTTTGCTAATATAAAACTGCTTCGAAGCAGGTGGCATCGAAAGCCTATCTTTGACTAATGCCGCCAAACGCGTGGGTCTCATGTAGGCTGACCGTTGCCCACGCAATGCTCTTAATCGGCGGTTAACCTTTTCTCGTTCGTCCTCCAATGAACCACAAGTCGAAGCATTTTCAGATATCTCCATTCTAAACCATACAATCCCTAGTGAGCAAAAACCGAAGACAGCAAGCGACAGTAGGATCACTGCTGCGCCAAAACGAGTAAACCTCCTATCTTTGGATTTCGCCATTAGAGTGCAGGTTGTGAAACCTTTTGGAGAATACGCATTCGAGCAGACCTACTTCTTGTATTACGCTCTAGCTCCTCAGGTGACGGCTTGACAGCCTTGGTCGAAGTGAGCTTAGCGTATGCAACCCGCTCGTGAACCGAACGAGAATCACGGCGATGCTCCGGCCTGCCCGCCATGCGTCGCATGAAGCGCTTAACAATACGATCCTCAAGTGAATGAAAAGCGATTACCACAAGAACCCCCCCCGCCTTCAATGCCCTAAACGCTTTTGGCAATGCTACCGCAACGGCTTCCAACTCACCATTTATCGCAATTCGAATACCTTGAAAAGTCTTTGTTGCAGGATGAATTCGAGGCTTCCTACCCGTGGTTCCAATAGCTCGTGACACAACTTCGGCAGCACTTACCGTACGCTGAAGTTTTCCAGTGCCACGTGCTTCTAAAATTGAATTAACTACTCGATTCCAGCGTCGCTCCTCTCCATATTCACGAACGGCCCTTACAAGGCTTTCCCTAGTAGCCGTTTCTAAAAATTCAGCAGCACCCTGTCCTTCCCTGGGGTTCAAACGCATGTCCAGAGGGGCATCTAGCCTAAAAGAAAAACCTTTGCTTGCTTCCGCCAGCTGAAAGGACGAGATGCCTAAATCGAACAGAACGCCATCAAACTCTCCCTCCGAGCTCGCCTCATCTAAGCATTGAAAGCTTAGATCGCAAAACCGAAATCGCTCACCGTATTCTTCTGACAAAAGAGCAGCTCTAGTGGATGCGTCTGGGTCACAATCCAAAGAAACAACCTCAGTTGCCTCACAAGACTCGAGAAGAGCCCGCGTATGCCCACCTCCCCCAAACGTACAGTCCAAGTAGCGTTTTGCAGAACCAGAGGCAAGAGCATCCAATGCCTCATCTAGAAGTACTGGTATATGCCTCACCTTTGAAGGAGCGCAGACGAACTCAGCCGTGCCGCAAAACATTTAATATTTATTACTTGGGTCCGAATTCTTACAGAATGCGCCCTCCAGGCGCTAATTGGGGGGTGAAAAGTGGGGCGGAGCATGCACGGGGCAAAAAAAGGCAATATGAAAATAAATCGATGACGCGAGGAACCTGAGAAAGAAACGCACCAAACTCCCCTTCCAAAGACGGAAATCCCCAAAACCGTCGTATATGAAAAAGTGCGGATCTCATAACCCCAGGTCCCTCATCGCATCGAAAATTGTTCTTTCGGACGCTTGACCGCGAGCCGAGTAACGGTGCTGCCCCCAAACGGCAAAGGCCGAGAAGTTGCCGACTAAGACCGCTTTTTTGTGAATATCTGCATGACCTAGCAACTTGTCGTTTAAGTTGATTCGCCCTTGCTTGTCGCAACCAAATGAATGCGCCTTTGAAAAAAGTTCCATCAAAAGGGCTTGAGCTGTTGCATCGCTCATTCTCGCCTCCGCGACCTTTTCCTCTAGTCGAGCAACCATTTTCGGGGGATAAACAGTTACATACCCTCCTGGATTCGGGAGCGCTAGATAAGTGTTCTCCCCGCCCTCGATACGCCATTTCGAGGGAATCGTGATACGACCTTTTTCGTCCACCGAATGAACGAATTCTCCAACGAAAAAACTGACGCCTGAATTTTCCAAGAGATTTCACTTTTTATCCACAATCTTCCATTACGCCCCATTTCTTGACATTCTCCTCCACATTCGTCAAGCGATTTCAGCGAAAAATCGGAAGAAAACCCGACCCAAACGATCGTTAAGTACTGACCAACTGCTACTTATGAAGTATTCAAACAGTAATGAAAAAGTTAATATTACTGTTAAAAGTTCAGCGATATTTCCCACTTCACTCAATAGAACTAATCAAACGGGATCATTTGCCCTTGCGTTGAGGAACTATGATGAAAGTCATCTACGACTTGTAAAGGTGGGTAAAATCAGAACAATCAAGGAAAAGTGAAAATCAAAAGAAAAAGAGCCGACGAGCTTATCCATGAACTAGGACTATGTGAAAGCCGCACCCAAGCCAAAGCCCTGATAATAGGAGGGAAGGTTTGGATCGGGAGCGAACGGGTGGAGAAACCCGGACGCCTTCTGCATGAAGACGCCAAAGTCAGAGTCGAAACGCCTCCTCCTTATGTGGGACGAGGCGGAGAAAAGCTGCGTGGGTTCCTCGACGAGTTTCCACTACCCATGGAAGGAGTCGACGTTCTGGACCTTGGGGCATCCACGGGAGGTTTCACCGATTGCCTACTGCAGGCGGGAGCAAAATCGTCGACCTGCCTCGACGTAGGGCACGGACAACTCCATTACAAACTTCGCCAAGACAAACGAGTAACAAACATAGAACGCACGAATTTACGTAGCGTACAACCAGGCGACCTCCCAATGGACCAATACCCCATTATCGTAATGGACCTATCCTTCATCTCCCTTCGTAAAGTCATCTCCACAGCATGGGTCTTTCTATGCGGAGGTGGACACCTCATTGCCCTCGCCAAGCCGCAGTTCGAAGCAACCAAGGAGGAGGCGGACCGCGGAAAAGGGGTAATAAGAGACGAGGAAGTTCGCACACGTGTCTTAATTGAAATTAAAACCTTCGTCGCGGAAAACCTTTCAGATGCCCAACTTTTCGCCGAATCCGAATCCCCTCTGAGAGGAGCGGAAGGCAATACCGAATACTTCTTAGGCTGGAAAAAAAGCCGGAAATGATGGCTATCCTACAGCTAACCGTGTTTTGATTATTCTTCCGAACCTGCGACGACAAGATCACCGATAATGCGGTCGCGGGCTTCTTCAGCTCTAGCGGACTGAAGGTCTTCGAGACGGTCTTCGACGGAAGTGTCGGCATGCTCCAGTTTTTTTACATATGCTCGCTTGAGGCGAGCGAAGGTGACGAGATTTTCTGTTCTTTCAAGTTCCTTCCAACCTCCACCCACTTCGAGGTCTAAAGCCTTATCGACAACTTGTTGAGCCAAACTTCGCTCGGCATTAAGCTCGCCGCGCTCTACCCTAAGGTTTTCCAATAGGAGGTCGATTTCCTGTTTACGCGCCGTGCCTACAGCGGTTGAGTTCTCATCCCCCGTCTCCTTCTTCACAATGTCTTCTCGCTCCTCTTCAAGCATGCGTTGCTTGGCGTCCGCCCTGCGTGAGCGACCATCATAGGAAGCGCTAACGCTTTGTGAGTTCTTGGCATTGAGAGAAACGATCTTAGCTTTTTGAGACAAGGCGGCGGCAGCCGAGGCGTCGGCAGACTCCAGAGCGGTCGTCAACTTGTCGGTAGCTTCGGAAAAAGCTTTAGCCCGAACATCCTTGCGGTATTCACGGTAGAGGAAGCTAAAGGAGGCATTCTCGTACTTGCCGGGACCGGCATCAGAATGCCCATTAAGAATGAAGACGACGTAACCGTCTCGAGCCTCACGAACAGACGGGGTAAAGAAACGACGTTCATTTAGGGCGGCAACCTCCTCGAGAGGTTGTTTACCGGAACGGTTCTCGGATGGTCTCTTCATTAGCCCAAGGTTATCGGATTTGAGAGCCATTTCTTTTTCGGTAAAGATGATCTCTTGGTCAGAACTGCCTTTATCTGCGATAAGCCGGGTAATCTCCGGAGAGTGGCGAAGTTGATGGTAAGACTGGTATTTTCTTCTGAGACCGTTGCCTTGCTGATACAATTCATCGAGAAACTCGATTGCGGTTTCACTAGCAATTTCCATGGCTTCGCGTTCTGCGTCCATACGATCCTCCTCCTTGACCCGTTCTAAAATCTCCGCCCGAACCTCCTCGAAGGTAACCTCGGGAATTAAGAATGAGGCATTGGCGTCAAGCAGTTCCAGAGAGGCATTGCTTTCCGCGAATACGTTCGCCGAGGCGTTTGTGTCGGCAGTGATGCTGTTTGTGATAAGATTTTCAAGGACGGAGGAGTTTGATTCCGCAGTAGCGTTGGCTTCACCCTTGGGACCCGCTATGCCATCGGGACCAAATTCTCCAATGCTAGCGTTGCTTTCTTTTGGCAAAGGAGCAGGCGGCGGAACAGGTGGTGGTTGAAAATCCGCCTTATTGGACTCGAAGTAACGCCGAAGCCTATCCTCGGTTGGTTCTGAAATGGGTGGCAGATAATCATTCATTGCGAATGTGACGGCAGTGGCATTGGTCTCAACAGGTTCCTGAAACAAAGGGTCATCTTTGCATTCCTCATGAAAAGCCTGTAGCCGAAGGGACAAATCACCCGAAACGACAAGGGCGGAGGAGGAAGTCATGATGCTCGGGATGGCGGATGGCAGTTGATCCTCGTCCAAAGTGAAAACTAAGCTGGAATTGCCATCAGATTTGGATGAAAAGCCTAGCGTTGCTTTGTTGATAGCTGTTAAGAGGTTGTCCCGAGTGGTGGTGAGGTTGCCTGCGGCGCCAAGAAGAACTTCCGTCAAAGTCGAATTCGAATCGATTTGATTATCGCGAAACTCCACTTCGAGAACCTTGCCGCCTGAACGTATGGTCAAGCGATCCTTTGACTTGGGCTGCTCCTTGAAATTAAGAGTAGCAAAGGACGGAACGGGCAAATCCAAGTCCTCGGAAGAAAGTGTAAGTCCGTCGACGTCCCAAGACAGTTCTTCGCCAAACAGATCCCAACGGGCTTCATCACGAAGAGCAAAGCCTGCGACAGCAAGGATCTCCTCCGCCTTGGTCGCCCGAAAGTAAGAATAAAGTATACCTTCAACAGCGCTTTTTCTGACTCCGCGATTGCGACTAACGGCTTCGAACGCAATGGAACGATTAGTATCGTCTACGAGACGGGGATCGATCTTGGCCAAAAAACGGAAATAAGCATTATTCACATCGTCGCCCTCGGCTTCGGGAGCAAGCAAACCCCATTGATCCGCCAAATGCTCTAGAGCCACCTTAGCCTTGAAGGAACCTTCGGTGAAATCACGATCGGCTGCGTTTTGCTCTGCTATCAGACGAGCTTTTTGAACTCGTGGCAGATAC
>PCBO01000032.1 GCA_002730975.1 Opitutia bacterium | reverse complement strand
GTTTGCCGTGGTCGCCTCGATGATCACGGTCACCATGATCACGGTCGCCACCTCGGCTATGTCGTTCCTTGGCTTCTCGTATGCGTTTAGCCCAAGATTTCTTCATTATTTCGCGAGCTTCTTCTCGTTCTTTTTCGCTCATTTTGTGCCAGCGATCTCTCAATGAATACGATGAGCTTTTACCATGGGAAGAACCGCCGTGGTGAGCTTCGGGTTTGCCATGTCTCTGATGCGGTGGACCTTTTCGATCTTCCGCGACCGCAGAGGTGGCGAAGAAGGTGACGATGCTTGCCGCGAGGCATGCTCCGCAGAATCCTTTAATTAGGTTAGCAATTTTCATATGGTTTTGGTTTTGGGCTCTGAGCCAATGGTTTTGTTTATTGCTTCAACGATGATTCGAACGCAAAAGTTTCAACTTTTTTTGGATGCTACAAACTTATCAGATTCCTAGAAGATCAATCACCAGTCGTATCATGTTGCCCGTTGCACCCGCTTTGGGTCCATAGGGCTTTTCCTTTTCGCCCCATGCCGAGCCTGCGATGTCGAAATGTACCCAAGGGGTGTCGTTTTTCACGAACTCCTTAAGGAAGGCGCCGCCTGCGATCGTGCCGGCGTTTCTTTCGTTGCCGAGGTTCTTGACGTCGGCCACCTTTGACTTCACTTCGTCGCAATATTCCTCCCAGAGTGGGAAGTCCCAGACTTTCTCACCCGTTCTGGCTGAAGATGCCTTGACCTTGCGAATTAACTCTTCGTCCGTTCCCATGATCCCCGTGGCATGATGACCGAGAGCGACCAAGACCGCCCCCGTAAGGGTTGCGAAATCCAAGACGTATTCCAAGTCGTGATTCTTGGTTACGTAACTTAGGGCGTCAGCCAAGATCAAGCGCCCCTCGGCATCGGTGTTCAGTACTTCGATCGTTTTACCATTATAAGCCTTGAGAATATCTCCGGGTTTGAAAGCTTTCGCTCCGAGCAGGTTTTCAGTCGAGGGGATGACGCCGATTATGTTCAAGGCCGGTTTCAGTTCGGCAACTGCCTGCATGACTCCGAGCACTACGGCGGATCCGCACATGTCGAATTTCATCTCATCCATTTTGCCCGAGGGCTTGATTGAGATGCCCCCACTGTCGAAGGTTAGGCCCTTGCCCACGAGGGCGATCGGTTTTTGATCTTCATGACCGCCCTTGTATTCAAGAGTGATGAATTTGGGAGGTTCGTCACTTCCTTGGGCAACGGCGGCCAAAGCTCCCATTCCTTGTTCAACGATTTCCTGCCGGTCGAAGATGGTTACGTTCATGCCGCCTTTCGCCCCAACCCTCTGTGCTTCCTCAGCCAGTCGGGTGGGGGTAGCCACGTTTGCGGGATGGTTGCCGAGATCCCGGGCAAGGCAAACGCCGTTTGCTATGATTGCTCCCTTTGATAAACAGTTTTCATTTCCTCCCAATACCGTGACGTCCTCCAAGTCGGGACTGTCTTCATCGCCGGTCCGATGTGAGTTGAAGCGATAACTGCCCAAGACGAGTCCTTCGGCCAAGGCTTGGCAATCCAGTTTCTCTGAACAGGTGCATAAACATTCCACGGCGAGTGAAGTCACCTTCATGGACAAGGCCGTTTTGGCAATGGATCCTCCCGCCTTGCGAATGGCTTCGGAGTCAAAATCCTCTTTTCTGCCTAAGCCCATGACCAGAACTATGTGCTCGTCGTCGTAAAAAGTTCGGCTTTCACCCTGTTTGCCCGTCAGGTCGTCCAAGCGGACGGCCTTTGAAATGACACCAGCGAGATGTTCGTCGATCGTTTGTCCCAGTGGCGTCAGTTCTTGGTTCTGGAAGATTCCGACGGTTAGGAGTTGGGCCTTGGATTCAGACCAACCTTGTTCTGTGTTTTGTATTTGTGACAGGTATGACATGGTGGGTCGGACTTTGGAGTAAAGTACTCAAAGGGAAAGCGTAAAAAGCGCTTAAAAGCTTAAGAGACTATATTTTCTTGCCTCGTCAAGTCGTCCTTGAAGTGCATCAATACCGTCATGAGCACAGTCCACCTACTCTTACTTACTTTCTTGTTAATTGTAATAAATTCTCATGCCGGGGTTCGTTTGCCGAACCTGTTCGGGGACCATATGGTCTTGCAGGCGGGCAAGGAGGTTCCCGTCTGGGGTTGGGGAACTCCTCGCGAGGAAGTGACGGTTAGTTTCGCCGGATATTCCGTTATGGTAGAGGTGGACGCGAAAGGTGAATGGTCGATCAAGTTGCCCGCGATGAAGAAGAGCTTTGATGGGCGTGAGTTGATGGTGTCGAGCAAGAGCGGCAACCGAACGATAAAGGACGTGCTGGTTGGCGAGGTCTGGGTTTGTGGTGGTCAGAGCAACATGGAATGGACACTCCGCTCTACCCGAGATGCCGATCTCGAAATGTTGTCCGTTGACCATCCGGAGATACGTTTCATCCGCTTGCCCAAGGTGGCCCGCTTTGAGCCTCAAGACAATTTTCCCGTGGAGANCTCCACGAAACCCGAGGGGAACTGGCGCCTGTGTGTCCNCGAGCAAGCTGAAAACTGNACCGCCGTCGGNTATTACTTCGCNCGTAGNTTGCGGCGGGTGTTGGATNCTCCCGTTGGACTGATTGACATCTCGTGGGGCGGCACCATGGCTCAACATTGGGCGACAAAGGAGACCCTCAGGCCGATCCCTGCGATGAAGCCTTATTTTGAGAAGTTCGAAACGACTCGTAACGATTGGATTTCCGGAGGACGGGAGGAGGGAGCCCAAAAGCGTTACGAGGCCGATCTGAAGAACTGGGAGAAGGTCCGAGCCGATGCCAAGGCCAAGGGGGAACGGGAGCCTCGTCGACCGAATCCCAAGGCTTATGAGAATCCGGATCACAAGGGACAACCGGGAGGAATGATGAACGGCATGACCATTCCCATCTCACGCGCCGCCGTGCGCGGAGTTCTCTTTTATCAGGGGGAAAACAATTCGTTTACTGTCGGCTGGAAGCCTTACCCGAGGACTTGTCCCGCAGTCATTTCGGATTGGCGCAAGGTCTTTGGTCAACCTGACTTGCCTTTTGGCATTATCCAAATTGCCGGTTGGAGCAATCGGAGGTCCATGACCTACGATATGAATCATCACGCCAGTATTGTCAGAGAAATTCAATTCTTGACTTGGAAACGCACCAAGAACACGGGGCTTGTCGCCACTTACGATACAAATACTTCGGGAGGGATTCATCCACAACGCAAGTTGCCGATTGGCGAACGTTCCGCTCGCTGGGCTCTGGCCGAGGTTTATGGGGTGCAAGGTTATGGCAACCGTTCCATCGAGTGGCGTGGTCCCGTTTACGAATCGATGGAGGTAAAGGGCGGCAAGGTCGCCGTCCGTTTCGAAAAGGATACCGCTCGAGGCTTGTTGCTCGATCAAGACGTTGAGGTTGGTTTTTACTTGGCGGGGAAAGATCGTGAGTTTCACCACGCTCGAGCCCGCGTCGACAAAGGGGCCTATTCCGTAATCGTATGGAGCGACGAGGTTGCCGAACCCGTGGCTGTACGTTACGGTTGGTCCAACTTGCCTGCAGGTGGGTTGATGAACGCACGAGAGTTGCCCGCTTATCCCTTCCGTACGGACGACTGGCCCATGACTCCGCACCAATCGACGGGTTCCTACGATGTGAACGCCCCCGATTCTCTTAGCGAATAACGAAATCTTTTCTCCTCATGGACAAGTGGTTCGTCTATTTGATTCGTTGTAAGGACGAAAGCCTCTATGTGGGAATCACTCTGGATGTGAATCGCCGTTTCGATCAGCATTGCGAAGGTAAGAAAGGAGCTAAGTATTTGCGAGGTCGCGGACCCTTGCAATTGGTGATGACGCGAGAACTCTGTGATCGTAGCTTGGCCCTTAAGGTGGAGTTGCGGATAAAAAAACTTCCTCGAAAGGCTAAGGAAAACTTGATTGTAAACCCTGAGATTGTCGACGAAATCGCTTATGCTTGCCAAGTAAAAACCTCCTGAAGGGCATTTGAAATTCTTTTCCTTTGAATGGTTTTTCTCTTGCCGATTCGATTTATCGAAAAGTAAGTTCCTATTTCCTTCACCCTTTATTCAAAACTCCACGACCAATATAAATATGGCTAAGAGCTTCGTCCACACTACTCATTACTCGCGCCGCGCATTCCTGGGAGCTTCTGCTTCCTCGGCATTCGCCTTTACTTTTCTCCCGAGTCGCGTCTTTGGTGCAAATGATCGTCTTCAGATTGCAGGCATTGGCATCGGCGGCAAAGGCAAGAGCGATTTCGATCATGCTGCCAGTCACGGCGACGTAGTGGCAGCTTGCGACGTCGACTCGCGCCGTCTGGATGTCTCCCTGCGCAAGCATCCTTCCGCCGCAAAGTTCAGCGATTATAGAGATATGCTTGAAAAGCATGGCGACAAGATCGATGCCCTAAACGTAAGCACGCCGGACCACCACCATGCTCCCGCGGCCATGCGGGCCATGGAGCAAGGTATTCACGTTTACGTCCAAAAGCCGCTCAGTCACACCGTTTGGGAAGCACGCCAAATGCGTTTGTTGGCCAAGAAGAACAAGATTTGTACCCAAATGGGTAATCAAGGAACTGCCGAGAACGGTCTGCGAGCTGGTGCCGAGTTCGTGCAAAAAGGTGGTCTAGGCAAAGTGAAAGATGTGTATGTCTGGACGAATCGTCCCGTGTGGCCGCAGGCTCCAGGTGTTACCGCTCGATTCAAGGAAACGCCCCCGGTTCCGGAACACATCGATTGGGACTCTTTTATCGGACCTGCTCCCATGCGTCCCTACCACCCGAACTACACCCCCTTCAAATGGCGCGGTTGGTGGGACTACGGTACGGGAGCCCTCGGCGATATGGCCTGCCATACGGCTAATCTCGCCTACATGGCTTGCCAATTGACTCAGCCCAACGAAATCGAAGATGCCGGCACCGGACCAATCAATTCCGAAACCTTTCCCGCTTGGGCCTCGATCAATATGAAGTTTCCCGAGGCCAACGGACGCGGTCCAATCGACTTCCATTGGTATGAGGGCAAGGTCGAACTTAAGAAGAAGAACTTGCCGCCAATGGATTTGTTCCATGGGGAAAAGCCTACTAATAGCGGTTCCCTAATCGTTGGAGACAAGGGTATCCTTTATTCTCCAAACGACTACGGCTCTCGCTGGAAAGTGTACGCCGATGGAAAGTGGAAGAATTCCAACGAGATCGACATGCCAAAACCCTATATCCCGCGCAACGGTCGTGGAGACGGGGGAATGAAGGAAGAATGGGTAAAGGCCATACGAGCTGGCAAGCCAGAGATCGCAATGTCCAACTTTGAGTATTCCGCCAACCTCACTGAGGCTATCCTGCTCGGCAATCTCGCGATGCGGGCCGGAGGCAAGTTCTCTTGGGACACCGACAAGATGAAAGCGGGAAGTGAAAAGGCCCAGCAGTACGTCTCTAAAAAGTACAGGAAGGGCTGGGAAGTCGCCGGAGTATCCTGAGTTTCAATATTTGATTGCGACTTTCATTTCGCAAGTTTTTCAATAGACGCCCTTCGGCTTTCCGGAGGGCGTCTGTGTTTACTTTGGCATACATTCTTGCTCTTTAACAAGTCTATGCCCTGCTTGGTCATTGCGAGGATTGGAATGACCAAGCAATACATCTGAATTACTAAGAAGTGAGGCCGAATGGCATTGGATTGTTCGTCAGCCTTCAGCTTTCTCGCAATTTCAATCGAGTGATTTTGCAGATTACTTAAGATTGAATACTGTCTTTCCGAAAGAAAAAGGCGATCCGCTGATCCAGACCGCCTTTCTATAGAGTGTATGTTTCGTTTGGCTTCTAGAAGCGGAAGGTCAAGTTGCCCATTACTTGCTTGCGCTCACCAAAACCGCCCTCGATTCCAACATGAATTCTGTCGCTGAGTTCGGCTGCTGCCCCCAAGAGGAAGTTCCATTCGTTTTCCTGTTCGTTTCTTACTTTGTATTCGATGTTGATCCCTGAATAATCGAGTTTTCCATTATGATCTTCGTCGACTTTTTGATGCATTGCGCCAATCCATAAGGCACCCTTAACATTACCAAGCGAAGCCGTCCTGCCAATCCTTGGAGTTATGGTATGGGTATCGATTTCAGAAGTGGTTATATCAAGATCAGCTTGGGTGAAGTTGTAATCTATCGTTCCCCAATACTTTCCCCATTGTCCTGCTAGGATTGCTCCAAATCCATAAACATCTCCTTCGTAATTAATTTTGAAGCCATTTGCATCCACACCGGCTTTCAATGGATCTAAGATTGCCTGTACGAGGGTCGCGCCAGCACCCAGTGCTGTCCAATTATCATTTACCACTACTCCGCTTACGGTATTTTCTCCCTCGACTTTACCTACAAGTCCGTAGACATTTAGAAAAGGAAAAAGCCAAGCGTCTAACCTCACATTAAAATTATCTACTTCACTTTCAACATTATTGGCTGTTGCCGTTGTATTTACTGTTGATGTTGGCGTTCCCCCACCAATTAGAGTTTCAATTCCGTCTCTTTGTATGTTTGTAATAGTTCCTGCTAATACCAAGCCGCTCAAGGTTGCATCTAGATCAACGCCTAAGCCGATACTTTTGGGTTTCAAGTCCTGTTCCTGCCAGTAGCCTGTTATTCCGATACCAAAAGGCAAAGGCAGTTCGGCGTCGCCTGCCAGTTCCTTGTTTAGCGGGAGAAAGTCGGACCAGCGTTCTGAGTCGTCTGCGTTGTCGCTGCCGTCCTGCGCGTGAATTTGTTGAGCAAATCCCAGTGTGAGGATTGCAAGGAAGAGGGAGATTCTCTTTTCCATGGCGTTTATATATTTTGTTAGTTTGGTAAAAGGATCGTATGAATATTATTAATTATTTAGTTGGAAATCGATGCAAGGTTTATTTCATTTTCCATATTATTTTGTAGAAAGGTGTCTGAAAGCAGGCCTTAGCCCAAACCACCATCCCGCGATTCCCACGGCGATTCCCGTGAGCGCGTCCCACAGGAAATGCTGTTTTGTCGTCAGGGTGCTGAGAACAAGGGCAGTCCAAAGAATCCACAGGGCCACTATCCGCAGGTTGCTGCCATCTCTTGCCCTCCAATGAGTCATTCCAATGGCGGCGAGAAAGGTTTGGGTCACATGCAGACTTGGCCAGCAGTTGAAGGGACGATCTAGCCAGTGGAAGCTCGCATAGAATACCCCTAGGCTTCCTTCCGTGGCGCCTAAGGCCAAGGCTTGTTTCCGCAAATCCACTTGAGCGGGAAACAACAAGAATACGACATAGGCGAACCAACTGGACAGAACGATGAACTGAATCGTGATGAGCAGCTCGCGATGACCGTCTCTTGTCTTTGGGGCAGCAAACGGCAAGGCGAAGTAAAAAAGGAAAATGGTGTAGTATACGAATATGGTCCATGGCACGAAGGGAATGGCATGATCGAGGTAGCGCCCGTCGGCCAATACGAAAACGGACTTTGGATCCCATATCGTTACTCCGCGAAAGGAAGCGATCCAGTTGGTAAGCTGATAGGGCGATAGCAACACTAGCATTCCTACAGTTGCGAGGGGAGAGAAGAGGCGTCCTTCCCAATGGTGCCGTAGTTTCCACAAGGGAGCCCAAACCTTCCACACTCTCGCCCCCACTGGGCCCTCGCTTACGAAGGCGAGAGGTATTGCAGAGTTTTCTTCACTATTAGGAGACATAACTAGAGCCAAACTGTTACCTGACCGGGCTTATTGTAAACGCCAAAAGAAGGGTAGGGGAGAACAGGTCGGTTTGGATTATGCTTCCTTGGGAAACCCTTGTCGGCATACCTGTCTTACGAATCGTCGATAACCGTAAAGCCCGATGGAGGTGTGACGTGCATCGGTGGTTGCGGGCCATGGTCCCCCGTGATGTGTCGCAGGCGTAGGAGTTACACCGGGCGGGAAGCCGTTCCAGAGTATACGTCCGGCTTTTTGCTCGAGAACAGGGAGTAGATCGTCCACCAGCTTCTCGTCCACATTTTCTGCGTGTAGGCTCGCAGTCAGGTTTCCCTCTAATTGCCGAGCAAGCTCTAACAATTCCTTCTCGTCCTTTGCCTTGATGATGAGGGAGGTCGGGCCGAATGCCTCTGCCCGCAAATCGGGGTCTGCGAGGAAGCTCCTTGCCTCGGTTACGAACAATCTAGAAACAGCTTCGTTTCGCAAAATTTCGGGCGTGGTTTCTGACTCGGCGAGCAGTTCAGCTTTTTCGGCAAGTGCCTTTGTGCTCGTCTCGTAGTTTTCCCGAATGTCTTTGTTTAGCATTGCGATGGGTGGTTGGGCTCGAGTGGCTTCTGCAACGGTTGAGAGGAAGGTGTCTACGCCTGGTCCGTCGATTAGAACGAGTGCCCCGGGCTTGGTGCACATTTGGCCTGCGAACAAGTTTGCGGCCTCAACGTATCCCCTTGCGATTTCTTCACTGCGTTCCCTTAGGGCTCGCGGGAGAATGAAGACCGGATTGAGACTTCCCATTTCGGCATAGAACGGTATGGGTTCGTTTCGCTGGGCGGCGATAGTGGCCAGTGCTCGACCGCCTTGTAGGGAACCCGTGAAGGCAACGGCTCTAGTGAGTGGATGCCCCACTAGTGCTCGGCTTACTCGGTGGTCTTTCCCTTGCAGGAGCGTGAAAGTTCCCGAAGGCATGTCTATTTTCATTGCTGCCTCCTTCACGATTTGCCCGAGTTTCTCACAGGTGCCGGGGTGTCCGGGATGCGCCTTGACTATGACCGGGCATCCTACCGCGAGCGCCGACATCGTATCCGTTCCAACAACCGAAATGGCCAAGGGGAAATTGCATGCCCCTATCACGACTACCGGGCCAAGGGGTAAATTGTAGCTTTGCAGTCCGGGTTTTGGAATGGGGATACGGTCTGGTTCCGCTTTATCTGAGCGTGATTCACGCCAATCTTCGGTTCGGGCGAGCTTGGCGAAGATACGGGTCTCGTTCACAGTCCGTTGGAGTTCCATCCTTAAGCGTGGAAGGCCCAATGAGGTTTCCCCATCCGCGAGGGAAATGATTTCCTCGGTATTCTGTTCCAGTAGGTCGGCGATCGTTTCCAGGAAAGTCGCTCTGCGTTCGCCTGAAAGCTTTCTAAAAGAATGAAAGGCTACGGTCGCAGCCTCAAGACCATATTCTATTGCTTCCGAAGTGGAATCGGGAAAGTCCTCGTTCACTTTGAGAAAAGCATTAGAGTTCCATGCTTTCGTAAATAGCGGCGATTTTCTTTATCGATAGCGCAAAAGCGGCAGTTCGACGGTCGTTTATTTTGTCGTTGGAGAGATGTACTTCGCGGATTTCCCCGTAGGCTTCACGCATGGTGTCGTCGAGACCCGAGCGAACCAAGGTTAGTTCGTCCGGTCCAGTCAGGAGGCTGTCGCGGGCTGCGCCTTCGACGGGTTTTCCCAGAGCTTGCTCGAGAACGTCGAGGATAGCCTGCCCTTGCGCTTCCTCGTAGCGGCGATCCATGCGGCCGAAGCGAACGTGCGAGAGGTTCTTGAGCCACTCGAAGTAGGAAACCGTGACCCCGCCGGCATTGAGGTAGGCATCGGGCAGGATGAAGACGCATTTTTCGTTGAGGATGCGGTCGGCCTCATAGGAGACGGGACCGTTGGCCGCCTCGGCAATGACCTTCGCCTTAATGTTTCCCGCATTTTCTTGTGTAATGACGCCTTCCATTGCGGCAGGTACTAGAATGTCGCACGGATGCTCCAAGAGTTCAGCTCCCCCGGGAACGAATTGAGCTCCCGAAAAACCTTCCATACAGCCCTTTTCCTGTTTGTGAGCGAATACTGCCTCGACTGAGAGCCCCTCTTCGTTCAGCAGAGCTCCGTCTCGTTCGAGGATGGCAATTATCTTTGCGCCGTCTTCTTCCTCAAAAAACTTTGCGGCATGATAACCGACGTTGCCGAGACCTTGAACGATTATTTTCTTCCCCTCGAGTGTTCCCTCGAGGCCTGCGCTCTTGACGTCGTCTGGGTTGCGAAAGAATTCCCTGAGTCCGTATTGTACTCCTCTTCCGGTGGCTTCGGTTCTGCCTTGGATTCCGCCGAAGTGAACCGGTTTGCCCGTGACGCAACCGCGGGCGTTGATGTCGGTGGGGTGAAGCCGTTGGTACTCATCGGCCATCCACGCCATCATCCTTTGGCCTGTGCCCATGTCGGGAGCCGGTACGTTTAGGCCGGGACCGATGAAGCCGCGCTTGTCCAGTTCCTGAGTGAAACGACGAGTGATGTGCTCGAGTTCATCTTGCGTGTATTTTTTCGGGTCAATTTTAAGGGCACCCTTTGAGCCACCGTAGGGGACGTTTACAATGGAGCACTTGTAGGTCATGAGTGCCGCGAGGGCCTCCACTTCCTGCTGGTCGGCGAAGGTGGCGTAACGTATGCCGCCCTTCACGGGGAGTACGTGTTCGCTGTGGGTGGCCCGCCAACCCGTAAACACTTCATATCCCCCACGCAACTCGACGCCGAATTTGACTTCACAGATGGCGTTGCACGTGCGGATCTGTTGGGCGAGGCCGCTCGGCAGTTCGATCGCGGCAGCCGCCCGATCGAAGCAAAGGTTTACGTTCTCTAGAAAGGAAGTCTGATCTGAGGAACTCATACGATAATGTCAGCTCAAGGTGTATTGGAAGGGTGAAAGTCGATAGGATAGAGTAGGGCGCGAAGGAGTTTGCCGTCCATTACAAATTCAAACTGTTTTTATAATGGAAAACCTAGGGGTTGTAAAGCCGGACGGATTTGGCCACGGTTTCAGGTTCCTAATGAAAAATCTTACCGTTTCCATCTGTCTTTGCCTCCTCTTTCTTCATCTCGCAGATGCCGCGAAGACAAAATATCCCAACATTATTTTTATTCTGGCCGATGATTTAGGCTATGGAGACGTTGCCTGCTACAACCCGGAATCGAAAATCCCCACGCCAAATCTCGATCTTCTGGCGAAGGAGGGTATGCTCTTCTCAGATGCTCATAGCCCGTCAACGGTTTGCACGCCGACCCGTTATAGCCTGCTAACAGGACGCATGGCGTTTCGTCTCAACTACAAGGGTGTCTTTACCGGAGTGGGGGGGCCTTGCCTCATCACTCCGAATCGATTGACCCTGCCCGGCATGCTTCGAAAGAAAGGTTACGAAACCGCTATGTTCGGGAAGTGGCACATAGGGCTTACGGCTTTTGACAAAAAGGGCAAGCCGATCAACCGGAACGGACTGGATGCGGTGCGTGATATCGACTATTCCAGGAAACTGGAAGGCGGTCCGCTTGACCGTGGGTTCGATCATTTCTTTGGCACGGCAAGCTGCCCGACCACGGATTGGCTATATGCTTATGTAGACGGCGACCGCATACCCGTTCCGCCTACCCAAATCGTTGATCGCGGGCCTCTGCCCAAGCATCCGTACTCCCGGGATAACCGTCCGGGCATGATCGCGCCGAATTTTGACTTGGAGGAAGTCGATCAGGTCTTCTTGAATAAAAGCCTCGAATTTCTCGAGAGGCACAAGAAGCAGAAACCCGATAAGCCCTTCTTCCTTTT
Source organism: Opitutia bacterium (assembly GCA_002730975.1). Taxonomy (GTDB): domain Bacteria; phylum Verrucomicrobiota; class Verrucomicrobiia; order Opitutales; family Seribacteraceae. The sequence continues at coordinate 2,723 of PCBO01000032.1, read as the reverse complement.
TCATTCCATGCAGGCTGTGCATTTGCCTTCATTTCCAAGCAAGGATTTCAAGGGCAAGACGGATTCCGGACCGCATGGGGATTTCATCTTCGAGATGGATCACATCGTGGGGGAATTGACGAAGGCTCTGGAAGCACATGGTTTTGCCGATGACACTTTGTTCGTTTTCTCCAGTGACAACGGACCGGAAGTTCCAACCGTTATCAACATGCGCAAGACTCACAAGCATGACGGAGCTCGGCCCTGGCGAGGCGTGAAGCGCGACAACTGGGAAGGTGGTCATCGCGTTCCCTTCATCGCCCGTTGGCCGGGCAAGGTAAAAGCGGGGGCCATTTCGGATCAAACCATCTGCCTGACCGACATCATGGCGACTTGCGCGGAAATCGTGGGCGCTAAATTGCCGGATGATGCGGCTGAGGATAGTTTCGATCTCTTGCCTGTTCTGCTCGGCAAGGCTGACCAGCCGATCCGCAATTTTACTCTGCACCAGACAATTAGTCTGGCTCTGGCGATCCGCCAGGGAAACTGGAAGTATCTCGACCACAGGGGGTCGGGAGGAAGCAACTACAGTCGATACGGTGAGTGGGGCCTCAAGCAATACGCCCTACCCGAAAAAGCTCCGGATGCACCGGGACAGCTTTACAATCTTAAGACCGACCCTGGCGAAACCAACAACCTGTACTTCAAGCATCCGGAGATCGTGAAGGAGCTTGAGGCCCAGTTGGTGGAGTACAAGAAAAGCGGCCGAAGTGCCCCTGTCCGTCCCTGAATCTCTAGGCTCGCTGGCAGGAGCCTTTTAGATTGCAGTTCAGTAAGATGTCGTCCCATTCGAAAATGCTTTCTCGAATTTTCACCCTTGTCCTTCTATGCCTTGTGGTTTCCAGAACCGTGGCTGCTCCGCCTACTTTCAAAATCGGCCCAATTCCTTCAGGGGAATTAGATGTGTTCAAGAAGCAGTTCACCTATTATATCAATGTATTCGGCATACATCTTTTCGGAACTGCGACTACTCCGCCTGCTAAATTACGTCACGCGGCAGTCATTCTGGCGGAGTACCTCGACAACGACGAGGACGGCAAACCCGACAACCCCAAGGTGCTGGCGACTATGGTCCAACGAAAAGCCTTTCTCTTCATGACGGCAAATGAACGAGCCTTGGATAGGTTGGATCACGATGTCTTTCAAGATACCGGTTTTCATCACGGACAAGGTCAGTTTGCTACGGAGACCAATCCCGGAGGCGATGGGTTCGATGCATCGCTGGAGGAAGTGTTGCATCTGGTAACGCACGAGGGTTACGCATATGCCTACCCTGAGGTTTTCGGAGAGAAGCCCGGCACCACCTTGGCAAACTGTCTAGACATGGCCCGCGGAGGGCATTTCAAGCGGGTACCCCGACGCTATCCGAAGGGAGCTTGGTTCACTTACGACGACCGTAGTTGCGACTACGGGTGCCAATGTGCCGAGTACCTCTATTGGGCCGTCACTTCCGTGCTGGGTGCTCAGGACACTCCCCGCCGCAGGGAGGATATCGGCCAAGAGTGGCGCCTCTATAATCGCGAACTAGTCAAAACTCGTGACCCCAAAGTTTACGAACTGATAACCGATCCCAAGTACAAGCTCCCCTCCCGTTTGCCCGACGGAAAATATCGCGAAAAGTAGGGGGTCGGGAGATTTCGAATTTCGAGGTGTAAGGACTATCCGGCCAACGCTAAGGCTCCACGGGAATGGAAGTTTTGGAGGTGAAAGCGAAACTCGGGTCTCCGCGCTCTTGCAGGGTTTGACAGAGAACAGACACGGATGGGGTGAGGATGCGTTCTAGGACAGCCTGTCCGTTTACCTCGACCACCACGGGCTTTCGATAGTCAATCATCCTCTCGTCCAGATAAAGGTTTAGGGATTCGACGCCGGTAAGCTTGATCTCGAACCGATGTCCCTTTTTCGTGGCTTCGACCAAATGCTTCTTGGCGGGCGCAGGGTTTTCCAACCATGCAAACCGGGTGACGACGGAATCAGTCAGTTCCCAGACAATGGAGTCGGGAATCGGGGTACGCACGGCGGGAATCATGGTTGCCAGATGGTCACGATCGGGCAAGCCAGTGTGCCCGAACCCTTTCTTCAGGTACATTCGTACGGGATATGCGTCTTTGCGATCGCCACGGAGGTCCTTGACCGCTTGGTCGAAGGCAAGGCATCGCTTGAGGCGGCCATAGGCCAGATCACGCTCTCCAATCATGAATGTAAAGGGGGTGTTCAGGAGGTTTTTTGGGGAGGATTGTCCATCGGTCGGGGCGGCTGCCGAGCTGTGGATAGCGGCAAAGCGGTCGGCCATTTTCGGACCGATGGCAAAGGCTCCGTATCCGCCATGAGAGTAGCCGATGAGAAAAACCTTGTCGGGATTCACTTCCTCGCAAACCAACATCTGCCTGATCAAGCGGGCAATCAGAGGATAAACATAGCCAGTGTAAAAACCGTTCCAAGCATCGGTCGGGGCCCGCAAGGCGAGGTACAGGTATCCTCCTTGTTCAGGGTGATCCTTGTAATACCTTTGCATGATACGCCATTGGCTGTCGTTGACTTGCTTGGGCGCCTTCCCCCCCCCGTGCATGGCGATGACCAATGGCCACCCGCCACTTGGCATCTTCCCGACATGACGAACCACATAGGGGCTGACGTATTCTCCGGAAACCACTTTACCGGCCTTGTGATCTGTCTGCATTTCA
>PCBO01000031.1 GCA_002730975.1 Opitutia bacterium | reverse complement strand
CAAAGCAATACGTCGACCGAGCCCGGACCTCACCATCGCGCTCCCCAGAAGAAAGGCCGACACCACCAACCAAGTAGTCGTGTCGCCATAGCCGCTCAGCGCGACGGCAAGAGATTCCTTCGAGGTTTCGCCCAACACATTTCCCGCCGCCAGCACGACAAGCCCGCAAAGTACCGAGGACCCCATCGGCATGGGTTTGACCAGCAGAGCGACAATCGTGGCGGCAAACACGGCGAAGCATTGCCATGCCGTGGCATCAAGTCCTACTGGGGTAGGGGACAGCCAAATCATCGTGCCTATGGCAATGCAGCAGAGCAGACGACGCGGATGAACTTCTCTTTTCTCGTTAATATTCACTGGAAAGGCATATCAGCATGACTGGATCGAGCCTAGGGTCGAGATCGGTTTTTCGAAAGAGAGGTCTTTTCTTCTAAATAAACTTATCATGTAATATTTAGTGACTGATTTGACTTTTTGTGATAGTGCATTATTTTCCAGATAGACTATTTAATAAAATTATTATAAAATACATTGGTTAGAGGAAAACTCATATTAATAATTTTATTTATTTTATTCTATTAGGAGAAATAGTGTTGGGCGTCTTGACCAGTTCTGGTGAGTCCCAACTAATACCCGCTTCTTCCTTTGAGATGGGTTCAAGCTTCTACAATGCTGATGAGCGACCAGTACATTCCTTACACATTTCTTCTTTTTATTGCGACGCCTTAGAAGTTACGACTACTCGTTGGGCTCAAGTAGCGGATTGGGCGGAGAAAAATGGATATGAGTTCGATGAACACTGGAAGAAGGCTAAAGTCGGTCCATCCTGGTCTCCTTCTCCCAAGGACCATCCTATGAACATGGTTACATGGTATGACTCGTTAAAGTGGTGCAATGCTCGGTCGGAAATGGAAGGTCGACCGGCTGTATACTTTGAGGATCTCGATTGGACATTGATCTATCGTAAGGGTACGAAAGATTTGACGAATGACCATGTGAATTGGCTTGCTCCGGGGTATCGTCTTCCCACTGAGGGTGAATGGGAAAAGGCCGCAAGGGGAGGTAGAGAAAGAAATAGATACCCTTGGGGTAACGTGCTTGACGGATCGAAGGCAAACTATCGCCTTAGCGGGGACATGTTCGATAATGCGAGTACGCCCGTCGGTTATTTTAATGGCAACCAAGTTATTCAAGCGCAGACTAATAGTTTTGAGGGACAACTTGAATTCCCCATCGATATGGGGAATGATTTTGGATTGTATGATCTGACAGGAAATATTTCCGAGTGGTGCTGGGATTGGTATGATCCCTACTGGTATGGCAACCCATTAGCTACAGTCCCCGACCCCAGAGGCCCCGACAGCATTCCTAGTCACGATATAGTTGGTGGAACGCGGGTATTGCGCGGAGGTTCTTTCCAGGATGATTACAGCAAGGATTCGGGTTACTCGTTGCGGCTGGCCTTTAGGCATCAAAAGAAGCCTCAAACGGCGTTACGTCATGTTGGTCTTCGCTGCGTGCGAACGGCTACCCCTTTGTATTCTTGGATATACGCTAAGGATTTTGGAAACGACTGGAAAAGGCTTGATTGGTTTGGTTGTTTTTTCGAGCATCGATCTGGGTGGATTTATCATTCTCAATGGAAGTGGCTTTATCGTTCCACTGATGCAACTGGCTCAACTTGGCTTTGGCACCACGAATTGGGGTGGTTTTGGACAAACCTTAGTATTTACCCCTACTTTTGGATTCAAGATGCGGGGGGGTGGTTTTACCTGAATAGGGATTCTCCTGGCAGCCTACTCATTTATTCTGTGAATGAACAAGCATGGGTGAGCGTAAGAAACTATAATTAATCGACTTCCAGTTTTTCCCTAGCCAAGATTCTGCTTTTGTCTAGGCGATAAGAAGTCTCCTTTCACTATGGGGAGACTAGTTAGGAAAAGCATGCATCAATTACTTCCTTATTTAAGTTGTTTGAAATTTCGTTCTCCTAATCGAGCTGGTTTCCGATTTCGTAGGTTTGGCGTTTTCTTTCTTTTCCTCTGCCGTCGTAGGTGACCCATTCCCCGTCTCTTTCGCCGTGTTTGTGGTGACCTTCTTTCCACTTTTTGCCGGAACCATACCAAGTGGTAATTGGCCCGTGCTCTAGATCCTGTTCGAAGTTTATAGCATCCTTTTTTTTGCCGGAACCATACCATGTTACATGGAGACCATGCCTTTGGCCTTGGCGATATAGTCCCAGTTCACGGAACCGTTTTCCCAAAAACCACTTTGCCCATGGTCCATTCTTCAAACCGTCTCGGTACTGACCCAGTTCCTCAACTTCTCTGCTGTTTCCACGCATACGCTTGGCCCAGCCCGTGAAGGGCTTGCCGTTTTGCATGAGCTTTTTCTTGCCCTTTACAGTACTTGCTTTCATTTCCCTCTCGTCGATTGCATTGGCGAGGATACGACCAAGGGTAGCTCGATCCTCTAGGTCCAGTGGTGGTCCCTGAGGTTTCGTAGATTTCGCATTCGGTTCGTTTCGGATTTTTGCGGGGAGTGAGTGAGCTATGCGCAGATCATCGATGATAATACCCGTGTTTTGTGGACTCGTACAACTGAACTGCAATCTTTTGACTCCGGTGCTCAGAGGCACTTTGACGTGGGTTAAGAATGACCGTCCCACTCGGATTTTCTTGTCACCATTGTAGATTTCCTGCCATCCCTTGCCTGAATCTGCTTTGATTCTAAAAGTAAAGGGAGCCCTAGATGTCCAGCGTTCCGCCCAGAAGGTTAGTTGTTCGGGCATTGTTGAATTTCCCGCGACCTCAAGGATAACCGCTGATTTTTCTCCTCCAGTCAATTGCAGGCAATGCTTTCCGGTTTTCGCGTGTTTGTCGTTAATGAGAACTGGAGGAAATGGATTTCCGACTGGCTCTGCTTTCCACATTCCGAGGGGTGTTTGAAGTTGCTCGAAGGAACCCGATACCGCTTTCTCGAAGCTTGAATTGCGCTCCTCAATTCGATTCGGAGTCTTTCTTGAGGATTCAATGCTTTCTGCAAGATCAGTATCCAGTCCTGATGAGGTCTTATCCTCCGGGGATTCCACGGTGATGCCCGTTGATCCTGTTAATTTCTTTGAGAGGAGTGTTGTCGGTGCGTTTGCTTTCTTTTTTTCCGTTACTTTCTCGACATTGTTCTCTCTTAAGGAGTTTTGGAGTATTTGAGGCAGGTAGTTATTCGTGAACTCTTCTGGTGCGAGAAGCCATACCATAAGCATCCACAGTAAGCCTAATCCGCAGGTTCCGACTAGAATTACCTTCAGGTATCGCATCAGCGGTTCAAAATGTATGCGTGGGGATTGTCTCCGGAGGTCTTCACTACCAGAGGATATTCCTTTGGGTGTCGAGAACGCCATTCCAATCTACGGGTTCTTGTTTGCATATAATTTGTCCAGATTTTCAACCGACGGGAGTGGTAGTTAAACAGCAGCTTGCCTTTGCAAATTAGACTCAGTGGTGATGTTTTCCTTGCGCGCTTTTGAAAGCTCTAACAGAATATTCTAATTGAGCTCTTTTTTTTGTCGAACCGGATTTTGTCGATAGTTTTTTATTTATGAAAGTTTTTTGTTCTCTTTCTTTTTTTCCAACTTTGGCTTTTGCCTTATTTATTGCTTGGAGTGGTGTTGTAGGAGCTGAAGAAAAGAAGCCTTTGGTAAAGCCTGTGAGCTTCCACAAGGATATTCGACCTTTGTTTCAGGCGAATTGCAATGGTTGCCATCAGCCTGCAAAGGTTAAGGGCAAGTTCATCATGACTGATTTTGCCGCCTTGCTCAAGGGTGGGGATAGTGGTGAATCGGCAATCGTACCGGGTAAACCGGACGAGAGTTATCTTGTGGAGCAAGTGACGCCCAACGAAAANGGNGAGTACGAGATGCCCAAGGGNAAAAACGCCAAGCCTATGCATNAGGTGGAGATCGATCTATTGCGTCGNTGGATTACTGAGGGCGCGAAGGATGATTCTCCGGATGGNTCNGNTTCCCTTTANACGATGGATAATCCGCCTGNGTACTTCATGCCTCCTGTCGTCACNTCGATGGACTTTTCCCCTGATGGCAANTTGTTGGCGGTGACCGGGTTTCACGAGGCTCTGGTGCACAAGTCGGACGGTTCGGGTATCGTGTCTCGGTTGGTGGGGCTTTCGGAGCGGGTTGAGTCAGTCGCCTTTTCGCCCGATGGAAGGAAGTTAGCGGTAACGGGCGGGCAACCCGGTCGCATGGGTGAGATTCAAATATGGGATCTGGAGAAAAAGGCGCTTGAACTGTCCAAGGCGGTCACTTTCGACACACTTTATGGTGCTTCTTGGTCGCCCGACGGTAAATATCTAGCCTTTGGTGCAGCCGACAACTCGGTGCGGGTGATCGAATCCGCTACTGGCAAGCAGGTCACTTATATGGCAGGACACAACGACTGGGTGCGCGGTACGGTTTTCTCGATGGACGGAAAGTCGGTATTCTCGGTGAGTAGGGACAAAACCGTAAAACAAACCGATGTCGCGACGGAGCGTTTCGTCGGTAACATCACCACGCATACTCCTGGGGTGTTGAGTGGTGGTCAAAACTCAATCGACGTCCATCCTAACCGTAATGAACTCTTGGTCGGAGGAGCCGACGGTAAACCAAAACTTTTTCGACAGGCCGTGAAAGCTGCTCCTGCAGGTGGCGGAAACCCAAACCAGATAAGGGAGTTTGGTGCGATGCCGGGGCGGGTATTTGGGGTCTGTTTCAGTAAGGACGGCATGCTTGGCTTTGCGGCGAGCAGTTTGAACGGTTCGGGGGAAGTGCGAGCTTTCCAAATCGATACCGGCAAGGAAATGTGGAAGGCCGAGGTCAAGGAGACCGGAGTTTTTGCAGTGGCCTGCGCTCCCGATGGTAAGACGCTGGCAGTCTCCGGTTTCGACGGGAAGATTCGGTTGCTTGCGGTTGCTTCGGGTGAGGCTCGCAAAGTGTTTGTTCCCGTGGACATTGCCAAGAAAGGGAAGAGCGATGGATTGGCCAATTTGGCCAAGGCCGATCCTGAACCCGAGTTGGTGGCGGTGGAGTCTTTGCCCAAACGTTTTTCGGTTCAGCGGCTTGAATCCTTGCCCAAGAGAATAGAGATAAGTCGGTCCATTGATTACGCCCAAATTATTTTAACGGCCAAACTCAATGAAGGGGGCGAGGCAGACGTCACCCGGATGGCGAAGTGGACCGTCGAGGGCGTACTGGGAGACGTTTCCAAACGCGGCTTGTTTACCCCAGCCAAGATCGGAAACGGCAAACTCATTGGCGAGTTTGCGGGCAAGCGAATCGAAATTCCCATTAAGGTTAGCGGTCTCGATAAGGCGTATGTTCCTAGCTATGTTCGTGACGTTAATCCCGTTGTCTCGAAGTTGGGTTGTAATTCCGGTACTTGTCATGGTTCCAAGGACGGGAAAAACGGCTTCAAGCTTTCCCTTCGGGGTTACGATGCGATCTATGACCTACGCGCATTTACTGATGATATGGCCTCCAGAAGAACCAATGTGGCGGCACCTGATAAGAGCTTGATGCTGCTTAAGCCTGCCGGCATCGTTCCACATGAGGGTGGTGGGATAACAAAAAAAGATTCCAAATATTACAGGATTATTCGCGATTGGATCGGAGCTGGTGCAAAGCTGGATGCCGATAGCCCCAAAGTGGATAAGATCGAACTATTTCCTATAAATCCAGTTGTTCAAGAGATTGGTTCGACCCAACAAGTTCGAGTAGTAGCGACTTTCACCGATGGCTCCGTTCGAGATGTTTCCCGAGAGGCTGTCGTTACCAGCGGTAACAAGGAAGTCGCCGAACATGATGAGATTGGACTCATGACCACCCTTCGAAGAGGGGAAGCTCCTATTCTTGCTCGTTATGAAGGTCGCTATGCTGCAACCACTCTTACTGTCATGGGAGACCGGGTCGGTTTTGTTTGGAAAGCCCCTCCCGCCAACAACGAGGTGGATCGCCTTGCTGCAGCCAAATGGAAACGCATGAAAATTTTACCATCGGAGCTTTGTTCGGACGTGGAGTTTTTGCGCCGTGTCCACTTGGACCTTACCGGGTTACCTCCCAAACCTGATAGCGTCCTCACTTTCCTCGCCGATGATCGACCGACACAGCAGAAGCGAGATGAGATAGTCGACAAGCTTGTGGGCAACGCGGATTTTGTCGATTATTGGACAAATAAGTGGGCCGACCTTTTGCAGGTGAACCGAAAATTTCTCGGTGCCGCAGGTGCCAAGATGCTTCGCGAATGGATTCAGAAGGAAGTCGAAGACAACACGCCTTACGACCAATTTGCCCGCAAGATCCTTACTGCCTCCGGGTCCAACAAAGAGAATCCTCCCGCCTCTTACTTCAAAATCTTACGGAAGCCTACCGAGACGATGGAGAACACCACGCATCTCTTTTTGGCCACCCGTTTCAATTGCAATAAGTGCCATGACCATCCCTTCGAGAGATGGACGCAAGATCAGTATTACGAGATGTCCGCTCATTTTGCCCAGTTCAAATTGGCCAAGGATCCGGCCGCAGGGAAGGGCGAGATAGGTAAGACCGCCGTGGAGCGGGGTAAGCCGCTTTATGAAATCATCTCAGACGTCAAGACGGGTGAAATGAAGCACGACCGTACGGGGGCCGTAACCGCGCCTGCTTTTCCTTATCCCGTTAAGTATGAATCCAAGGAGGGCGCCACTCGTCGTGAAAACCTTGCCGCATGGATGACTGCTCCGGACAACCGTTACTTTGCCAAGAGCTACGTTAATCGGCTTTGGGGCTATCTTTTCGGCATCGGCATAATCGATCCTATCGACGATATTCGTGCAGGTAACCCGCCGACCAATCCCGAATTACTTTCCCACTTGGAGAGTGAGTTCATCAAGAGCGGTTTCGACATTCGCGCGATCCTGAAGCTAATTTGCAAATCGAGAGCCTATCAGCTTTCCGTTGAGACGAACAAGTGGAATGAAGACGA
>PCBO01000030.1 GCA_002730975.1 Opitutia bacterium | reverse complement strand
ATGAACCAAACAAAGGTCGTCGGCCGATGCGGAAAGGTGTGGAAGCAATTCGCTCATCCAGACACCACTTTTTCCCTTTTGAGCGAACTTGAAGGTCGTAGGGGCGACTAATTGCTGCTTCCCCCGGGTCATTGCCGTAACACGCTGCCCCTTGCTAATGGATTTGGGTAGCTCGGTTTTGAAGAGCTTGTGCAGATCGGGTTTGTGATCGAACAAGTCAACTTGGCTCGGGGCCCCGGCCATGAACAGGAAGATGATCCGTTTCGCCTTGGGCTTGGTCACTGAACCTGTCTTGACGGCGAACGCCTGCTTGGAAAGCAAGGAAGCCAAGGCGGCCGTCCCCAGACCCATTCCCGAATTCAGTAAAAAAGAGCGGCGGGACTGGAGGAAATCGAATTCTGTCAAAGGATCCTTCATGCTATTCACGGGTCTTGGTGATATCCAGGTTGTAGAGAGCATTGACCAACACCGTCCAAGCTGCGAGTTGAGCCTTTTGCTCCGCGTCTCCAACGTTTAAACCTTGGCAAATCGCATCCGACAGCACCGGTTGCTCGAGGTAGTTCTTTTGCAGGTTTCGCGTGAGATCGGACAGGACTTTTCGCTCCTTCTCATCCGGCAACTTGGAGGTCACGGTCTCGTACACCAAAACCAGTCGCTTGGATTCATCCGTCGCCTCAGCTTCCAAGGCCTTCTGAGCGAGCGAGCGGGCAGCCTTAATGTATTCGCCTTCATTTAAAAGCAACAAGGCTTGGGTCGGGGTGTTGGTACGTTCGCGACGAGCTACGCAGGCATCGCGTATCGGAGCATTGAGGATAGTCATCTGCGGTGGAGGCATGCCGCGTTTCCAGTATGTGTAGAGACTCCGACGATAAATGGCATCCCCTGCATCGGCCCTGAACCGCTCCCCTATCATTGTGACCGATTTCCATAGGCCGTCCGGTTGAGGCGGCTTGACGCTCTTGCCGTACATGGTGTTCACCAGCAGACCACTGGTCGCGAGAATATGATCGCGAATCATTTCAGCGTCCATCCGGAACCGGGAACCTCGCGCCAAGTTTCGGTTTTCAGGATCCTTGGTGAATTGTTCCCGTCGGGAGACGGAAGACTGGCGATAGGTCCTCGACAGTAGGATCTGTTTGATCAAGGCCTTCACATCCCATCCCGACTCGATGAACGAAACCGTGAGATGATCGAGAAGTTCGGGATGACTGGGGACTTCGCCTTGGGCTCCGATATCCTCGGAAGTCTTCACCAAACCCACCCCGAAGAACTGCTGCCAAAAGCGATTCACCGCAACCCGCGCGGTAAGTGGATTACTGGGTTGAACAAACCAATCGGCGAGATCCATACGAGTCGCGGTCTCGCCTGCTTTCTTCAAGGCGGGTAAAAACTCGGGCGTATTACGCGTAACCAATTCACCGGGAGCGTCGTATTCGCCCCTTATCCTGACGTGAGTGGGACGTACCTGCTCGCGCTCCCTCATCACCATGGCCCGAGGAATCTCTCGATCCAAGCGATCCCGCTTTCCTTTAATGGCATTGTATTGGCCAGTGAGGTTCTTGAGATCTTGCGAAAGAACCTTCTTCTTGTTGGCCTCCTTCTCTCCCGCTATTCTTTTCTTCAACTCCTTGATAGCCTTGTCGCTCTCGGCGAGCTGCTTAATGAATTGTTGTAAGTTCTTGCTCTGCTCAGGTGTACTCAAGGCCAAAAAAGGGGGTTGAAGGCCATCTCTGGGACGACCACCGGTTTCCGGCGCTGCATCAATATTATTGAAGAAAGCGAACAGGGAGTAAAAGTCCTTCTGGGTGAGCGGATCATATTTGTGATCGTGACAGGTGGCGCAATGGACCGTCATCCCCATGAAGGTGGTGCCAACGGCGGTGACACGATCGACCACGTTCTTGAAGAAACTCTCCTCGGGCAACGCAGTCCCGCGGTCGATAATGAGATGCAGTCGATTGAAGCCCGAGGCAACGAGTTGATCGCTGGTCGCATTGGGGAACAAGTCGCCGGCCAATTGATAGCGAACGAAGTCGTCGTACCCCAGATTCTCGTTGAAAGCGCGTATCACCCAGTCGCGATAGGCGATGAAGTTGCGGTAAAAGTCCTTGTGCATGCCGTTGGTGTCGGCAAAACGAACCAAGTCCAACCAATAGCGGGCAATGTGCTCTCCATATTGTTTCTTGGTCAACAATCGGTCGACGAGCGCCTCGTACGCCTCCGGACGATCATCTGCCAAGAACGCCTTGATTTCCTCAGGAGTGGGCGGCAAACCAGTCAAGTCGAAGCTGACTCGGCGGATCAAGGTGCGTTTGTCAGCTTCCGGAGAAGGTTGGAGGTTCAAGGAATCGAGTTTTGCCAAAACGAGGCGATCGATGGGAAGCTTGCTCAAAGAGCTATCCTTGACCTTGGGCATATCCGGTTTCTTGGCAGGAACGAATGCCCAAAAGCGCTCATAGGGAGCACCCGCTTCGATCCAACTCCTGATAATAGCTTGCTCCTCCTTGGAGAGGGGTTTCTTGTGGGACTTTGCGGGAGGCATGAGATCATCGTCATCATCCGTGGTGATCCGATACCAAAGCTCACTGTCCTTGATCGAGCCTGGCTTGATGGCGGTGACACCTTCAAGTGTACGATAAGCTCCGTCCACCCCGCCCGCTTGATCTAGGCGAAGCTTTGCCTTGCGATCATGCGAATCGGGTCCATGACAAGCAAAACAACGATCCGAAAGAATCGGAAAGACGTCTTGATTAAAAGAAACCTCATCGACTGCGTAAGTTGTAGCCTGGCTGGGTATACATCCGAAGGAATAAGAAAAGATAACAAGCGGGAACCTAGCTAAGAAAGGTTGAATCATGGATGAATAAAATTAAGCTTGGACCTAGCAATGGTCAAGAGACGACGGAATCCAAACGCAAAGATATAAAAGGGAGGCTATATCTATGATCACTTTGAATTAAAGCTATACCATGAGATTTGTTGTATCCATTAGGCTAAAAGCTTCTTGACTGCATTATGTTTCTCTACCCCGGTCAGGCGGAAATCGAGTCCTTGGAAACGGAAGGACAGTCGGGTGTGATCGATTCCCATGAGTTGAAGGATGGTGGCTTGCAAATCGTGCACGTGGACGGGGTCCTCGGTCACGTGAAAGCCAAGTTCGTCGGTCTTGCCCAAGATGATGCCGGGCTTTGCTCCCCCTCCTGCCATCCACATGGTGAAGGCTTGAGGGTGATGATCACGACCGCCACTACGCTTAAGCGCGGCGCTTGCCTCGACCATGGGAGTGCGGCCGAATTCTCCACCCCAGACGACGAGGGTGTCCTCCAGCATGCCGATCCGCTTGAGATCCTGCACGAGTGCGGCGCTGGCCTGATCCACTTGCTTGGCCTGATTCTTGACGTTCCCTTCCACATTGGAGTGGGCGTCCCAGCCGCTGTGGTAAAGTTGGATAAAACGGGTTCCGCGCTCAGCCAAGCGACGGGCGAGCAGGCAGTTGCTGGCGAAATCGGATTTCGCTTTTTTTACGCCGTAGAGGTCGAGGGTCTCCTTACTCTCCTTGGAGAAGTCCATCAACTCAGGGGCCCGGGCCTGCATGCGGTACGCCATCTCGTAGGCCTCGATCCTGGCGTTGATCTCAGGATCGCCCATTTTTTTATGAGTACTACGGTTAAGATTTTTCAGCAAGTCAAGGGTTTGGCGCTGAGCGGTTTGGTCGATACCCTTTGGGTTGGTCACGTGAAGGATCGGGTCGGCACCTTCCCGAAAGGGTACCCCTTGGTGTTCGGATGGTAGAAATCCGGACCCCCACATGGCGGATCCACCGCTGAGGTTTCCTCCGCTTCTCATCACCACGAAGCCAGGCAGGTCATCGGCCTCACTCCCGATCCCGTAGCTAAGCCAGGAACCCATGCTTGCCCGCCCGGGGATTCCACTGCCCGTAGTCATGAACAGTTGGGCCGGGGCATGGTTGAAGTGGTCGGTATGCATCGATTTGACGAAGGTCAAGTCATCCGCGACCTTACTCAGATAGGGCAACCGGTCCGAGAGTTCGGCACCCGAATCTCCGTGCTTGGCAAACGGAAAGCGCGGACCGAGAACGGCGGCGTCCGGCTGAATGAAAGCGTAGCGTTGACCCTTGATAACCGAAGGTGGAATGGGTTTGCCCTCCATTTCCTTGAGCTTGGGCTTATTGTCGAAGAGTTCGAGTTGGCTGGGAGCGCCGGCCATGAACAAATAGATCACGCGCTTGGCCTTGATCGGAAAGCGCATGAAGTCGGGCTTGCCCGTTGCTCCGAAGGATTCCTTGGCGAGGAGGGATGCGAGAGCGATCTTGCCGACGCCAATTCCGCAATCCTGAAAAAAGTGACGGCGCGTACGATGGAGAAGTGGAGGAACGTTCATGGCTTAGTGATGGCTTCGTCTAGGTTCATGATGGCCCGGGCGAGAAGAACTTTTCCAGCAAGTTCGGGTGTTGCCTTCTTATCAGCGGCGATTTCCCCGGGTTGGAGCTCCCCTTTTTTAAAGCGTTCGATTTGCTGGTCCAGATAAGCTTGGAGGGCTTTGGTTTCTTCCGAGCTTGGGGGACGCGTAAGGAAGCGTCGGAAGAGAGTGAGAACAGGATCCTTCTTTTGCAGGTGAACCTCTTCGCCGGCCGCCCGGGCAAGTTCGAGAAACATCTCGTCGTTCAGGAGAGTGAGGGCTTGTAGCGGGGTATTACTACGGTCACGCCGGGCGAGGCAGTTTTCACCGGAGGTTCCGTCGAAGGTCATGTGCCCGGCGAAGGGAGCGGTCCGCTTGACGAAGGTGTAGACGGAGCGCCGGTAACGGTCCTCGCCCTTTGATGCGTTCCAGCCTTTGTTACCAAAGGCATGAGCCAGAACACTAAGCGGTTGCGGAGGGTAAACCCCCGGTCCGAACATCTTGGAAGAAAGTTTTCCACTGGCGGCCAGCATATGATCGCGGATCAATTCACCCGATAAGCGCAAGCGCGGACCACGAGCAAGCAGACGGTTTTGCGGATCCAAGTGGAGCAGTTTCCTGGAAGCCTTGGAGTCCTGACGATAGGTTGAACTTGAAACGATCAGGTGGTGCAGCTTTTTGAGCGACATGCCTTTCTTGCGGAATCCAACGGCCAACCAATCCAGTAACTCGGGATGATCGGGAGCGGCGGCCTGAGTGCCGAAGTCTCCATTCGTCCGGATCAAGCCGGCGCCGAAGAAGGAACGCCAGGCTCGGTTGACCGTAACCCGGTCTCCGAGAGGGTTTTTCTTGCTCGCCAACCAGCGTGCCAGTCCCAAGCGGTTTTGCGGTTGATCCTTGGAGACGGAAACGAACACGGCAGGCAGGCCCGATTTCACCTGATGCTTGGGGTTGGTATATTCTCCACGATGACGCAAAACGGTAGGACGCGGATTATCTTCAGGGCGCTCGAGCATGACCAGGGTATGATTGGGACGGGGAATTCTCTTTTTCAAATCATCCAGGGGTTTCCGTTGTTTTTTCCAGCGTGGGTCAAGTTCGAGAAAGGATCTCCTCAGTTCGGCCAGTTCTTCTATTGATGCCTTAGGCCCTTTTGCGAGAATGGATTCGGTGTCTACTCCGTGTTTCTTTGCCTTGGGTTGAGCGGAGTCTGCAGTGGCGAAGATTCTGAAACGACCGAGGCTAACCACAAAGTGGCGCTCGAAGAGCATTTCGATAGAAAAGGGAGTGTTGGCCGGAATAGGTTCGCCGAGAGGAAGAACCAAATGATTGGCCTGCCCGGTTTGCCCGGAAGTCGACCAACCGGATGATCCGTCCCCGTCTGATACGTTGGAGGCATTGGCCGAACCGCCCCCCACACTTATTTTTCCATAAGTACTGGAGGAGTTGAGTATCTTTTGTTTTTCTCCATCCACCCGAACAGTGAACTCACTTAAGAAGAAGTCGCCCTTTCGCCCTTCGTAGTAACATCGGCCCGGTCCGCGCTGAGGAAGGCGGTCATCGGGCAGGACTTCGA
Organism: Opitutia bacterium; assembly: GCA_002730975.1. Classification (GTDB taxonomy): domain Bacteria; phylum Verrucomicrobiota; class Verrucomicrobiia; order Opitutales; family Seribacteraceae. The sequence continues at coordinate 2,622 of PCBO01000030.1, read as the reverse complement.
GCCTTAGGGCAGTGATAGATTGATCGCTTGTAAAATTGAGATCAAAAACATCTCGCTTGGTGACGTCCCCGGAGGAAAAGATCGAACCATCCTCCATCACTTCGAGCTTGGGCAGGTTCGTCTTCATTGCAGATGGACGGATTATGGACCAGCGCGTGGCATTGGCTTCTTCTTTTGCCCGCCATTTATCAAAAGCCTGATCGAAGCCTTTGATTTCTTTTTGCAAGGCGAGAGACTTCTTTTTAATTTCCCTTTTGATTTCCACGGTCTGCTTGGCCTGAGCTTCCGTTTCCAGAAACAGATCGGGCTCATCCACGTTGTCGAGCAAGCCCATCAGCCCGTAATACTCGTCATGCGTGATGGGATCGTACTTATGGGTGTGGCACTGAGCGCAGCCTGTGGTCAGCCCCATCCAAACCGTACCCGTGGTGGCGACCCGGTCCACCGCAGCGTAAAAACGGAATTCGAGGGGATCGATCCCGCCTTCCTCATTGAGTTGAGTGTTACGATGAAAACCCGTTGCAGTTTTTTGCTCCTGAGTTGCGTCGGGCAACATATCCCCCGCTAGCTGTTCGATGGTGAATTGATCGTANGGCATNTCNTTATTGAGAGCNCGNATNACCCANTCNCGGTAGGGCCAGATNTTGCGNGGNCNNTCNTTCTCNTANCCATTGCTGTCGGCATAGCGGGCNAGGTCGAGCCATTCGCGCCCCCATTTTTCNCCGTAGCGGGGGGAGGCGAGNAANTCGTCGACCAACCGCTCGTAGGCGTCCGGCCGTTTGTCGCCGACGAAGGCGTCGGCTTGTTCGGGGGTCGGAGGCAAACCGATCAAGTCGAGATAGAGGCGACGCACCAAACTATATCCATCGGCTTGGGCGGACGGTTTCAGGTCGTGCTCTTCGAGGTTTTGGAGAACGAAGGAATCGATTCCGTTACGCGCCCACTTGGACACTTTGGCGGGAGGAGTGGAGGCAATGGGAGCAACGAAGGCCCAGTGCTTCTCGTATTTCGCTCCTTCCTTGATCCATTGATCAAGCAAATCCTTTTCTTTTGCAGTCAGCGTGGCATGGGACTCGGGCGGGGGCATGATCTCCTCCGGGTCGTCCGAGCGGATGCGGTAATGAAATTCGCTCTCCTCGATCTCTCCCGGAACAATGGCATCATTCTTCAGGGCATCCTCAAGGACGTCGAGGCGCAGTTTGGCCTTCCTTCCCTCTTCGTCGGGACCATGGCAAGCATAGCACTTGCTGGCCAGCAATGGGCGGATTTCGCGGTTGAAATCAACACCAATCAAGTGACCTTGCAGGAGAAACAGAAGGGTGAATACGGGGGGGAGGTATTTCATTCGGTAAGGATTCAACATAGCCATAACGTCCGAGGTTAGCAAAACCTTACGGAGTGATTTTGCAAGTTACTATTCTTACTTTGGGAGCCAAGGCAAGCGGAGGCCTATGTCATACGGGCACCTTTCCGTTATTGAATTAATTTCATACTCTATTACTCCCGACTTCGGAGAATCTGGACATACAATCTGCAAAAAAACGGAGCATTCGTTTTTGGCCGATTCAATCAACCTGGCGTTACTTTTTTTCGGTTGTGAAGGGGGACGCGGGAAGCCCGGAGCCGTTCAAGAGATTTGGGGTTGCCTTGTGGTCCCATCCGAAGCGCACGTAAACGGGGTTCTTGACTTCTTTGCTCTTGGCAATGACATGATCCCCGTAGGCAATGAAAGCCTCCGCCGGGTGCCATGCGCCATCCTTGCCCGCCACTTCGAAGTGGCTCAACTTGTCCTTCTCGTTCTTCGATTTCAAGCCATGGTGCTTGTTGCCGAATTTCTTGAAATAAACGGCCATGCTGTCCTTTCCTTCGGAATGATCCGCCTTGTCGAAGATGGGGCCGGAGTAGACCAGTTTGTCGTATCCATAGTCTTTGGCCAGTGCCCAAAGTGCGAGGCGCTTGCCGACGTCTTGCTTATTGGGCGGGTGGATGTTGTTCACCGTGGTGATGTCCGTGGTCACGGCCATACCAGTGTGGGGAACCTTGAGGGTTTCCAATTGGGCCTGCCAGATCCAGGGTAGGGCCTTGGAGTCCCGGTTTCGGTAGTTAAAAGGCGCGAGCTGAACGAAGTAGAAGGGAAGGTCGGGCTTTTCCCATACGCTCCTCCATCCCGCGATGAGGGCCTTCATCTTCTCATGATAGAGCATGCCTTCCCCGTTGTTGGATTCCCCCTGGTACCAAAGGGCTCCCTTGATGGCATAGGGGAGCAAGGGTGCGATCATGGCATTGTACATGTGGGTGGGTGTTCCCCGTCCGGGCTTCCCTTTGGAAAACTGATCCAGTTTGTCGGCAAAATCCTTTTTCAGGGCGGGCACGGTCTTGAATCCGACGGGCGGGGTCCAGGGCTCGATGCGGGTGCCTCCCCAATTCGATCCGATCAAGCCGATGGGCACCTTGATTTCCTGCTGAAGGTGACGGGCGAAGTAGTAGCCGACGGCGGTGAAGTTAGCCACGGTGGCCGGACTGCAAACCTGCCATCCCCCGGTTTGTACGTCGTCTTGCGGGGTGAGGCTCAATTTGCGCGGAACCTTGACGTGACGAATCAGGGGGTGTTTCCCGTTGGCG
>PCBO01000029.1 GCA_002730975.1 Opitutia bacterium | reverse complement strand
CCGACTTCATCCCGTCCGTTGGCTGGATCAATTATACGCCCGTTTTTTATCCAAATAGCCTCGCTCATGACGGAACCTCTTTTCGCTGAAGGTCGGCTACGGTGGAACAAAGGTAAAGTATCGCCATCCGAACGGCAATTCCGTTGGAAACTTGGTCAAGAATCACAGAACGCTTCGAATCTGCGAGGGAAGAATCTATTTCAACGCCCCGATTGATGGGTCCCGGGTGCATGATTATGGCATCGGGCTTCAACCAAGATGCTCGGGCCTCGTTGAGCCCAAACATGCTTGTATATTCTCCAAGGGAAGGAAAATGCGTGGAAGTTTGTCTTTCGTGCTGGATGCGAAGAAGCATGACGGCATCGGCATCGGCAAGTGCTTTCTTAAGGTCGTGTGTTACTTCCGCACCAAACTCCGAGAAAGTCTTGGGCACCAATGTAGCTGGACCTCCAAAGGTAACCGATGCACCCAGTTTGCTTAACACCCATAAATTGGATCGAGCAACTCTACTAAAGAGGACGTCTCCGAGAATCGTTATCTTTTTGCCCGCCAAATCACCAAACCGTTCTCTCAGCGTAAAAGCGTCGAGCAATGCCTGGCTGGGATGTTCATGAGCACCGTCGCCGGCGTTAACGATAGGTACGTCCAAGACTCTCGATAGGTACTGTGGAGAACCCGCCGAAGAGTGTCGGAGTACTATTAGGTCGGCGCCAAGAGCTTGTACATTACTTGCAGTATCTCGAAGGGTTTCTCCTTTGGTAAGGCTACTGGATTTACCACCAACTGAAATAACATCGGCGCTCAATCTCTTCGCAGCTACTTCAAAGGCAAGTCGCGTTCTGGTACTGGGCTCCATAAAGAGGTTAACCACAGTTTTACCACGTAATGAGGGTAGTTTCTTGACGGGTCTATTAAGGGTTTCGCGAAAAGAACGAGCCACTTCTAGAACTGTCTCAATTTCGGAGCGATCGAGCTCTTCTATACCGATTAGATGTTTACGGTTCCAATTTGCCGGCTTCTTCATAAAGGAGTGATCGTAACATGATCGTCATGTGCATGAGCGGAGCCAACAGAAACCTCGACATTTTGCTCAAGGGTAGTCTCCAGCTCGATTCCCACATAGTCTGCAGAAAATGGAAGGCTTCGGTGGCCCCGATCCACCAGCACTGCAAGTTCAACACAAGCAGGGCGTCCCTGATCGAATAACTCGTTGAGAGCCGCCCGAATGGTGCGACCAGAAAAAATCACGTCATCGACCAAAATACATGAGCTCCCTTCGACTTCGGGAGGTAGGTTCGTCGGGACCACTGCTTTTGGTATGGGGTTCGATCCAATGTCATCCCGATGGAAAGAAACATCTACAATTCCTAGCGGAATTTTTCGACCCAGGCTTTCTTCAATTTTTTCGGCCAAACGATGAGCAACGCCAATTCCTCCATCCGCTACACCCACAAACATAAGATTTTGCGTAGAGCCGCGTACTTCGATAATGGCCCCCGCAAGACGATCTAATGCTTGACTCACTTCGGGGGCGGAAAAGTTCAACTTAGTGGTCATAATCCAGAACACTAAAATGTCTTTACATGAACAGCTAGGCAATGGAATTCTCTTTTCCTTCAAGCCAAGCATCGATTTCCTCAATACAGTTAATCGCGGGAGCTTCTCGGCAGACTGGGTCCAATAAGGCCCTGAAAGCAGGTTGATCAAAACGACGGCAATGAAGAATAACGCGAGCTCGGTGCTCGGGAGACCTGACTAGGCGACCCAAGGCTTGGTTAACTTTTCGCATTCCAGGAATAAGGTAGGTTCGGCGAAAGGCTTCATCACGATTAATACCAGAGTAAGAATCCATTTTCGCCTTCTGCAGTATGTTAACCTCAGGCAATGCAGGACCTACAATCATTGCCGCATCCACCTTCCCACCAAGAAAATCTATGCCCTCGGCAAATACACTGCCAAGGACGAGAAAAAGTGCATCACCGGCGACAAATGCGGTATCGATAAACTGGTTAGTCTCTCGCTGGGAGCCAAAACGGGGTTGAAGAACGACTTTAGTCTGCGGCGATATTTTTCCTAAACGGTTATTGGCTTCGATCGCGTATCTATACGAAGAAAAATATATAATCGCTGGCTTCTCCGTCGCTTTGATCAAGGACAGAACAGCTGTAGCGATTTCGTCGAGATGTTGATGTCGCTGAGAGAACCTCGTGTCGCCCCGTATGTCTATGGCAACCTTCAAGGCCAAAGCCCGCCAAGGCGCCGAACCGCATATCGTCCGATATTCAGACGGTTGAAGCCCGCTAGAAATCGCAAATTGATCTATAGGTGATAGGGTTGCAGACTCCAAGAGGCATAAACCATAAGAGCGAAGCTCCGTAGCGATATGTGAAGCTGCATCGAGACAGGTAATTTCCATGGAATGATCTTCAGGAGCCCAAAGATGCTTTGGCAAAACATCCAGGGCAAGTAAGCGAGCAGTATCCCCGAACCTCCATAGAGCATCAAGAACCTGACTTGGAAGATCACTACAGGGAATGGGGCCTTTGTAGACCATTTCCGCGAGAGTTTCTAATAGATCGGTAGCTTTGTAGAAATCATCGGCATCCACAATTTCGTTTTGTCGACGAGAATCAAGAAACTCAATCCAATCCTCTAATGCCCTGATTAGTGGCTTAGGCGCTTGGGCGAAAAGTAGATGCTCGATCACTTGAACCCCATCAACTGCAGTAAATCGAGATGACAAACCCGATGCGACCCGTTCGGGTAAATTGTGAGCCTCGTCCACAACGAGAAGGGAGCGAGCGGGAATAAAACCTTCTACTGACCTGAAGGTTGACGCGCTCCGGGGTTGAAATACATAGTTGAAATCTCCTAACCAAAGTTCGGCAAAGGGAAGACAAGCTCGAATAATTTCATAGGGAGGGATACCTGACTGTTTTGCTGATTCAATCAAGTTTTTCTCCGGTATCGTAGCACCTCGAAAAAGTGAGAGGGGACTTAAAGATGCAGATCTCCAGCGACGAGCCAACTCTTGTTCTGACAAATGTTCGAGATCCTCGAAGCCAATGTTGCGCTCGGTCCTGTTGCGCAAGCAAAGGTAGCGGAAACCGCAATCGTCGGGAATCATTGCGTCTAAGGTCCTGACAACTTCGTTTTGTCCTGTGGTTTTGCCGGTCAGGTACAGAATGCGGTCACAAAAACCATCTCGTAATCGCTTCAGTGCAAAGGAAAGGGCCGTGCCTGTCTTACCGAAACCTGTTGGTGCTTCGAATAAAGTGATGGGGGCAGTCGCAAAAGATTGCTCCAAGTCGATCTGGGCTTCGGCTTGCCCTTCACGAAAAGTCTCAAAGGGCTTATTAAATGAAAGGGCTGAAAGGCGTTGCCGACTGTTACGCCGTTCTTCAAGAAATTCGAGCAGCACTTTAATCTGCTCTTCTAGCGCTACATCGTCGCAAGGCTCTATTGGTAATGTTTGGATAAAGCCTCCGCCGGAAACATCGACGAACCGCAATTCTCCTACAATCTGCTTTTGGGAATAGTCAGGCAATAGCCGGAAAAGAAGAAGGTAGATGGACACTTGGAGAAAATAATGAGGGTACTTCTCCCGTAAACTTTCCTCGGAAGCCGGAAGAGGTAGAAAAGTGGTCTTAAGCTCACTAACCAAAACCATAGCATTACTCTCGGTCAGTTTATCAACACGCCCCTCTAACTCTACCGTCCATCCGCCACGTAACAAAATGCCTCGAACAGAAACCTCATGGCGAACCTCACCGTTTTCGTTTTTGAGTAATTCTGATTCCGCCCGCAAAGAAGAATGCCATTCACGACCAAGTTCGGCTCGCCAAGTACCGGAAGGTCCCCCAAATCGCCTTCGTGGCCCAAGGGCGAAATCAGCCAAATCCCGAACACTAAGAGTCGCACGCCGTTCGCCAGGAAAAATGCGCATGTCACTAGACCTTAAAGTAAGATCACTCTAGTCGAAAAGGGTCTCTTGCTGAGGAGGATTTATTGATTCGCCCGAATCTTCTTCTCGAGGAAGGTGGTGAGGAGGATTTGTGGAACGCGATCTCAAGGCGTTCTCTCGCTTAAGAACCATCTCGCGGCAAATCTCTAGGACCTTATGCTTCAACCACCGTGAAGTTGGCGAAGGTGAACGATAATCAGCGGGGCCGTTGTTGTGCACTCGACCCGTCTCAACAAGTCGGCAAGTCTGCTTGAATTCTTTCTCGTTATCCGGATCATATACTGCGTACGTTCTTCCTCCCCATTGCTTTAAAACGGCAAAAACAGGCACATCACTCGGACCATCTGCAACATATATCATTTGGTCGATGGGCACCCTTCGATCTTCGTGAGGCAAGGCTGAATTTACCTCGATCCCTGGGTTTTTGTTGGAGCCTTTATTGATTTCGAAAATATAGCGGGTCTTTATCGTATTATCCACAACCATACCGATTTGGGTGATTTCGGGCTCAAGCGGAAGAAAAAGCTCGGTCCGCCTTGAAAAATAGGGTGGTAAGGGAGACTCTATAAATTCACAGGCAAATATATCCTCAACAAAAGGGGCGATCTTACTACCCCTAACGACATGAGTTAACCCTGTGCTGATTATGTAATGTTCAAGACGAAAGTCATACTGGCTGAACTCATCGGTTAACGGAATTTTTGACAACTCTCCAAAAAACTCCGGCAATCCATGGCAAAATTCAAGTTCGGCTCCAAGCTCGACAAGTTTTTCATTTGTGAGACCACGAAGTGGGCCATTTTTAACATAACTCAACAGATGATTAAGATAAATGGTATCTGCAGAGACTCGTAAACCTCGCTTCGCATACACTTCTGGTAAACTATTTACTTCCTTCCAGAAAAGATTTTCATCGATCCCGTAATGTTCGAACAGAGGGGTCTGCATGTATCCGGGTATGAGCGTCTTATCAAAATCCCACACGCAGGCTATAATATTTTGCCCATGCACTTGAGCTTGCTTTCGGGCATGATTCATAGACCATTGCTTTTACGCCTTAAGTTCATTCGAGCAAAGAAAATTCGTATTAAACATGGACCATACACCAGATCTTGAACCCTTTCGCAAACGCCTCGCGGAATTGGAAAAGGAACTTGCAGTTCCAGATGTTTTCAAAGACCAGAGGCGTGCAGCAACCTTGTCTCGCGAGCATCGAAGGGTCGAGCAATTGCTAGGATTAGGTGAGGAAATCAAAAGTTCCGAAAAAAACTTAACTGATAATCGCCTTTTGCTGGACGACGAAGAATTGGGGGAGATGGCCGCTGAAGAAATCGAGATACTGGAAGCCAATTTAAAAGAAACAAAAGAAAGCCTTCTTCTCGCCATGATCCCGGCCGAAGACGCGGACGAGCGCAACATAATCATCGAAATTCGGGCGGGTACTGGCGGGGAAGAAGCCTCGCTTTTTGCATCAGATCTCTTGCGGATGTACTCTCGTTACGCCGAGGAAAGCCAGTGGAGTGTAGAGCGACTGAGCGAAAGCCTATCCGAAACAGGCGGATACAAAGAAGTCATTTTTTCGGTAAAGGGCGAAGATGTCTTCGCACGCCTTAAATTTGAAAGTGGAGTTCATCGAGTACAAAGAGTGCCTACAACTGAAGCCAACGGGCGCATACACACTTCAACCGCAACAGTTGCCGTTTTACCGGAAGCAGAAGAAGTAGACATAGAGATTGACGCGAATGATCTGGAGATCAATGTCTGCAGGGCTAGTGGTCCGGGTGGGCAAGGGGTGAACACTACAGATTCGGCCGTTCAACTACTCCACAAACCGACTGGCCTAACTGTTTACTGCGCAGACGAACGCTCACAGCTCAAAAACAAAAACAAGGCCATGACTGTTCTCCGAGCACGCCTCCTGAACTTGAAGCAGGAAGAAGAGAGAGAGAAATATGCTGCGAATCGGAGAAAACAAATAGGTACAGGCGACAGGAGCGAGCGAATTCGCACTTACAACTTCCCTCAAAGTAGAATGACCGACCATCGGATCGGTCACTCTACTCGAAACCTGACCGAGGTCATGGACGGCGGACTCAATGAAGTTCTGGATGCCCTGATTGAAGAAGATCGACGTTTGAAGCTCGAGGAAATCTCCGCTTCACAAAATTTTTGAGCTCGATGCTCACTATTCTCGATTTGGTTGGTCGAACGACGGTTTTTTTTGAAAAATGCGGAGTGCCGCAACCCCGACTCGATGCAGAATGGATCATTGCGCATTCTTTAAACCTTGCCCGCATGGATCTCTACTTGCAATTCGAGCGACCACTGGAAGAAGACCAGCTCGCTCCTATTCGCAAACTGGTTAAACGAAGGGGAGCAAGAGAGCCCCTCCAACACTTGATCGGCTTTGTTGATTTTTTCGGTCTTCGAATCACTTGCGACAAAAGGGCTCTGATTCCCCGACCTGAGACGGAAGAATTCATTGAAATTCTTAATGAAAAACTTTCCGCGGAGAAACCCTTGCGCATTTTAGATTTAGGCACTGGCTCCGGGGTGGTTGCACTTGCATTTGCCAATATTTTTCCATCGGCACAAGTCGTTGCAACAGATATCTCTTCAGATGCTCTTCAGCTCGCAAAAGAAAATGCCGGCACAAACAAACTTTCGGATAAAGTTAGCTTCCACCTTGGCAACTGGTTTGAAGCATTGCCACAAAATGAAGCCGCCTTTGACCTAATCGTTTCCAACCCTCCTTATCTTTCCCCTCAAGAATGGGAATGCACTCAGAAGGAGGTTAGGAATCATGATCCAAAACTAGCTCTTGTCTCCGAGAATGAAGGTTGCGATCACCTTCTTGATATTCTCACAGCTGCAAAGCAACACTTGTGCCCCGGCGGTTTACTCGCAATGGAAACAGGTGAATTGCACCACGAGCTCCTTATTGAAAGAGCAGAGGAAATGGGCCTATCCGATGCCAGAGGGATGAAAGATTTCTCGAAGAAACCTCGTTTTTTTCTAGCGGAACGACCATCAAGGTAGAAAAGAAAAAGAAAATTGAAAAAAATTGGAAAAGAAAGCTGTCCTCGCGTAAGCCCCTACTGCTCAAGATATGGTTTCTAATTAAGATTTCTTATCAGTGCCCTCTACGCTTTTGGCAACCTTGGAAGCTTCTTGCCGCAAAAGTATCCAATCGGAAACGATTCGAAGGCTTTCATGAAGGCGAATATCCAGATTGGTAGCGGGTTCCATCTTTTCCGCGACTCCTTCTTCTTCAACTTTTTCGCCACGTACTTGGCGTGAACGACGATCTTGACTTCTCACGACGTCAAGGCGAACTTGACGAGCTGGAAATGATTTCCCCGCCAACTCTTTCATCTCTTCATTTAACTCTTTGGTAAAGTCTTCATCCCTTGTTTTTTGCTTGAGACGCTTAGCGAGGTTTAAAGAAAACTCTTTCTGCTCACGCTTCCCTTTGTACCAATCGACATTCTTGCGCAGATAGGTAAACTCCTCTTGTTCCTGCTGTCGCTTAAGGCTCGCTTCAAGCAGTTGTTTAGAGTCTTCCGGTCGAATGCGAAATTCTTCAGCCGGTCGACGATAGTTCACCCCTGGAATCTCGTCCCACTTCATGGCATGGGGAAGATCAGCTTCACCGATAGGAAGAAACTCGTTGATTGAAGGCATTGGGACATCGGCGACCACGCCAACGTTCTGAGTACTAGTACCGCTTGGCAAATAATATTTCTGAATGGTGATTTTGGCCGCGCTACGCTTGTCGCTTTTTAAGGAATATAGATAGGGCGCGTTCATCTCAATCATTGACTGCACAGTTCCCTTTCCGTGAGTGGCCTTGTCTCCTACGATTAGAGCCCGCTTGTGGTTCTGAAGTGCTCCGGCCACTATTTCAGAAGCCGATGCGCTGTACCGTGAAACAAGTAAAGCGAGCGGTCCTTTCCATACAATTTTTGGATTAAAATCAAATTTCTTGCGAATTTTTCCATCCGTGCTCTTAACTTGGACAACTGGGCCTCTTGAGATAAAAAGTCCAGCAAGGCTAACCGCTTCACTAAGAAAACCACCCCCGTTGCGACGAAGATCAAGCACAATGCCTTCGGCTCCGAGATCCTTCAGTTTACCGATTAGCTCTTCCAAATCATCCGTGGCCTTGGCTTTAGCCTCTCCAGGAGCCGCTCCATAGAAAGAAGGCAACTCAATGACGCCAATGGGAAAAGTTCGGTCACCTTCGGGGGCAGGTACCTCGCGGATAGTTGCAGACGCTAAATTAGCAGTAAGTTTGATGCGGTCTCGGGTAATGCTGACCGTATTTCGATCGGAAGGGTTCTTACCAGGCTTTACGAAAAGGCGCACGATTGTGTCTTTAGGGCCTTTGATCAGTTCCACTATCTTACTAAGCTTCATATTAACTACCTCGACGAAATCTCCATCACCTTGGGCGACCTTTAGGATGACATCCTCGGGTTCCAATTTGCGGCTAGCCTCGGCAGGCCCCCCAGGAAGTAGTTCTTTAATTGTGCAAAAGCCGTCTTCATCCGTCAGAACGGCCCCAATCCCAACGAATGTATTGTGCATGGATTGATTGAACCTATCGCGTTCCTTAATATTGAGAAAGGTTGTATGCGGATCGAACATCTGGGAAAGAGTGGAAAGGTACATTTCCTGAACATCAGAAGCCTCGAACTCACGAATGTTTTTATCCCAACGTTCATAGCGTTTGGAAATGCGGTCACGGGCTTCCTTGGTAAAATCAGCCAATTTATCAGGTTCCGGCAGCAAAGTCCTGTTTTCGGTTTCAGTACTATTTTCATCGCCGACGAGATCTATCTGCGTAAGCACCTCAGTAAGCATTTCGTAAGTTAGCCGCTTCTCCCAAATTTCATCTGCCTCTTTCTCATCCTTTGGCCATGGAATTTTTTCCCGATCTGGAAAAAAAGTTGCGTCGGAATTTAAGTCAAAATCCTTTTGCAGCCGAGCAATCACCCACGACAGACGAACAAGAGCCTTCGATTTATAGTCGTTGTATATCCGAAAACCAGGGAAAAGATTACCTTGCTCTAAATATGTACCTATCGTTGGCAAGAAGGTTTTGAGGTAACCCTTATGATCGGACTCAAGAAAATATAGGCGTTGGCGGTCGAGCCTATTCATATAAGTCTCGAGAAATTCCTTCCGGTCGACTTTCTCTACCGATACCTTGCTGTAATGAGCTCGTTGGAGGGCTTCAGACAACCATCGAGCCTCACCTTGCATGAGCTTAGTTGGTTCAAGTTCCTTGTCCTCAGTGACAGCCTGCTCTTCCTTCCCGAGGAGAACACAATCAAAGGAAAGAAAGATCCATGTGAGGAGTGAAAAATATTTGGTGATTATACTCATAGTGATTCGGATTAAACGGAAGCTGAAATATCTACGACAATAAGTGGAAAGAAATCAGAAAAAAGGATGGGACATCTGTCGGCAATGATATATTAAAAGGAAGTGTTCACTTCCCCAAGAGGCTCTTTGCCTTGTCGAGGGTAATTTTTTCATCTTCCGTAAGAGAGCCGAATCCTTTTTCGTTAATTTTGTCGAGAATCCGGTCCACCTCCTGCTCGACCATCTCTCGATCGTCAAGATTCACCGAATATCCGGCAGGTGCTACCGAGTTACTTGGTTGCTTGGAAACCTTCAGCCAAGAAGGTTTTTGTAGGTTCGGGCGCTTCACGGATAAAATTCCGCCTGACCGAACGTAACCAAAGAAAAACAACCCTGCCAACATTCCGCCCAAATGTGCCGAGTGGGCAACTCCCGAACTTCCATTTAGCTCAGAAAAAAGAAATCCGTAAGTCTCGATCCCCAGAAGACTCCACAGAATCCATTTCGGCTTTAACGTGCAAGGTATCACAAAGAAGAGTAAAAGAGTGATAGGTTGCTCGGGTCTACGTAGGCAAAATGTAGTAACGAAAGCCATGGCAATCGCGGATGCGCCAACCAATCCGCCTCCGTCAATATTGAATACAAACCACAAAGAGGCTCCAGATACAGCTCCGGCCAAAGTCAGCCAAGTCATCATCTTCGGCCCAAGGTCATCCTCAAGGGCTCGTCCCATAAAAAAAATAGCCAAGAGATTTAGGACCAGATGCCATGGCCCCTCATGCAGGCAAGCGTATGTAACAAGAGTCCACAATTTTCCGGAAAGAAATCCATCGGGGGTAAAGGCAGTCCAAGAGAAAAATGTCTCATTCGCATCAATGCCACCCACGCCCTTGACGATGGTTTGCAGGACAAAGCTCGCAATCAATAAAACGAGCAAGAACTTGAGGAAGCTGCTAGCTCGTCCCCCAAAGCTGGGAGCTCTCATGTAAGGCCTGTCGTAAAGCATACCTAGAAAATAAAATCGGGTATCTGGCAAAAGGGCAAACTTAGGTTGTTGCTCTCAGTTCATTAAATTTCCGACATCTCGACAGGAATTGCAACCTTAAGAGGTATGATCAAAGGCCAAATGGAAAAGGAAGCAAGGGCTACGATTGCAGATCTATCCGCATTGATTTCCAAAGGGATATTCGTTCGCCAATAGCCACTTCAGCACCAGATTTTTGGGGAGAGTAAAGCTCCAATTGCTCATCCAAGTAATCTTGTCCCGAAACATTTTCAGGGTAATCATGACTGTTAAGGTACGGTTTTTCGTTTAACTCTCGGTTTTTTTTGTTGCGGCCATGCCCGTCCCGAATGGAGGAGGGAATAGGCTGGAGGGGTTTCTCCCGTAAGGCTTGCTTGGCTTTGGCTAAAGCCAAGGTCGAGCTATTGCTTTTCGGGCAAGTCGCAAGAAAAAGGGTAATGTGAGCAAGATTCAATTCGCACTCGGGCAGACCAATAATTTCGCACGCCCGAAATGCCGCATCGGCAAGTAGCAAGGCCCTAGAATCGGCCAACCCCACGTCCTCCGAGGCGAAAATCACCAATCGTCTTGCAATGAAGCGAGGATCTTCCCCGACAACCAACATCTTAGCCAACCAATAGAGGGCTGCGTCGGGATCATTGCCACGCATGCTTTTAATAAAAGCCGATGTGGTATCGTAATGTTCGCCTTCATCCCGATCGTATCGAATGTTACGCTCGCGACTAAAAGCAAGCACATCCTTGTCCGTCAGTTTTGCACCCACGGGCAAAGCCTCGACTATCGTTTCCAAGAAATTGTACCCGCGGCGAAGATCTCCCTCGGCCAGCAAAGCAATGTGCCCTAAAATTCCATTCTTAGCCTCGCAAGACCTAGAACCAAGACCTCTTTCTCCATCGTTCAGGGCCACAAGAAGTGCACTTTCTATTACAGAAGCCGATAACGGTTCCAAGGTGAGTAGGTGGCAACGACTTAGCAAAGGGGCTATTACGTAATAACTTGGGTTATGAGTTGTTGCACCAATGAGACGAGCGTCACCCGATTCAACATTAGGCAGAAGTAAGTCCTGTTGAGCTTTGTTGAATCTGTGAATCTCATCAATGAAAAGGTAGCAATTCGAAGAACCATAATAACGAGAAAGTTTGAGGGCGTCACGCAGTTCGGCCACATTTGAAGTAACGGCATTTATTGTCAGGAGCTTGCAACCACTTTCGGCGGCAATAACTGTCGCCAGAGTCGTTTTTCCGGAGCCGGGAGGTCCTGCTAAAATTAAGTTGCCCACTCGGTTTTCCTTGATCAGGTTAGGAAGCAAGCATTCCTCACCTAATAAATGTTTTTGCCCCAATACATCAACAGTGGTGCATGGCCGCATTCTCTCGGCCAATGGCCTTCTGTTCACGCTCAACTTGCCAGGCTCTTTCAAAAGCGATTCGTTTTCGTCGTCCTCCATTTCGAAGAACATCCAAGCACGGAGAAGCGATTGCCGCAAGCGTTGTGATAAGCACTCCGGATATCAACCCAACCGTGAGATTACGGACTCCATTGTTTTGGGTCCTAGTTCCATGGGTCGCCGGATTGGTCGCCGCTAAGGCCGTGATAACAAATGGCTTAATACCCTTTTTTACAATGAGCCTAGTTTTTTCTATCGCGGGGATATGGGCCGTTAAATGTCAACAGGGTGCACGAGGGTTGTGGGCTTTTTTCTTTATCGGAGGAGTATTCTGCCTGTCGGTCACAAGATGCCTTCAAGTGGAAGGCTCTCGGAAAACTGCACTTAGCTTGCTCGACTTTCCCCCAAGAGAACTCGCCCTCGAAATACATATTGAGCGACTCTTCGATCAAAAAAAAGGTTCAGTGAAATTTTCCGGGATTGGTGATGTTCAATGGGCACCCGACATTCGCCAAGATCTGATTGGCAAAAAAATCTATTTTCGACTAGCCAGCAAAAATCATGGTGAAGAACTGATCGAAGGTGAAATAATACGAGCGTTGGGCGTTCTATACCCTATAAAGAAAAACGATAACAGTTCTTTTACTCATCTCCTACTAAACAAAGGCATCCAATACGAATTTAGGCGGGGTGAAATTATAGAAAAGGTAGTTCCCGCAAGTGCGTTCGCTCACTTTTGTCGGAATTCAAATCGAGGCATTGAGAAATTGTTACGCTTTGGAGCTGAACCGGAAGACGAACTTGTCGCGGGAATTATGGTCGCAATGCTTCTTGGACATAAAGCCGCAATCCCTCGGGTTCAAAAAGAGCGTTTTATCCTTGCGGGAGCTATGCACCTTTTCGCAATAAGCGGTCTACATATAGCCATAGTAGCTGGTTTGCTTATGCTATTACTGCGACTAGTCCCTAGTCCGAGATGGATTGAAACAGGCTTTATGTTGATTCTGTTATACCTCTATGTCGAAATTACAGGAGGTACTCCGTCGGCGCAGCGCGCTTTCATTATGATAGCGTTTTGGAAGACTTCAGACATTTTGGGAAGAAGAGGAGGAGCATTTCAGGCACTCGTAACTTCCGCAGTGTTCGTGCTGGCAATACACCCAGAGCAGTTTTGGGACAAAGGCTTTCAGTTTTCTTATGCCGTTGTCTTCTCCATAATTCTGTATGGTGGACCTCTAGGGAAAAGGCTGCAGCTAGCTATGAGACCTTGGAGATTTCTTTCCGAAGAAGAATTATCAGGTCCCCGAAAAGCAGGAGTCCTACTGTGCCATTGGTTTTTTGGAGCCCTTGCAATAAGCATTGCAGCGACTTTGGCGAGCTCTCCACTTGCCGCAGACGCCTTTGGAGTTTTTTCTCCAGGAGGTATTCTGTTGAATGTATTTCTTGTTTTTTTGGCAACTGGAGCAATTTGGTTGGCAGTGATTTCATTGCCATTCGGGGCATGCGGTTTTGATTTTCTTCACGAAATCGATTGGTGCATCATAAGAAGTATGGATTTTCTCGTGAATTATTTTATTAAAATTCCGGGCCTTTTCTATCGTGCGCAAGTGGAAGCCTCATGGGTACCTGCAATAACGAGTTTCGCCTATCTCGGCGTATGTCTTGTATTCGCTCGCAGATTGCAGTCATCATCTGCATTAACCTTTTTAGCCGCACCGACATGCATTGTCTTTTTTGTTGCATTTGGAGCCAACCTGTCTTTGGGAGAATGATGATATGAAAAGTGCTTACGAATTAGCCATGGAGCGTTTGGGTGGAGATGATGATTTCGGACCTCTCTCCAAAGACCAAAAAGCTGAAATTGCCGAAATCTCATCCAAATATAAAGCCAAGATCGCAGAACGAACAATATTTCTGGAAAAGAATATCGCTGACTCCCTCGCCTCAGGTGACGAAGAGGGGACGGATAAAATTCGACAGCAAATCGCTTACGAAACGTCCGCTCTAGAAGAAGAAGCCGAACAAGCCAAGGAGAGGGTCAGAAAAAGATAAACTTGGCTTGCCTGAAAGGACTCGGGCAAAATCCCGAAAAGAATTGTCGCAAAATATATATGTAGTACAAAAATCAACTCCTCGAGTGAACGGGGAAATCATCAGGTAGCTTTCTTGCGAACCAAAACCAAGTATTACCTTTAGATATTGCAGAAAATTCTACGATCCTGTGTCCGCCATCTTTTTTACTGAGCCTAATGGTAATGTCTCTCAGGTTCTGCCGCTGGGTAATTTGGCCCAACGCCTCTCGACCGATTAACAAGTCCTGAGGGTCTACAAAGTTAAAAAATGGCTTATTGATAAGTTCGCTTGCCGACCATCCCAAAAACTCCGCCCAACCATCGCTATCTCCATGAAAAAAGACTTCACCGTTCTTGATCTGGATAATTCCGCTGAAATCAGAATCTTGCGACAGTTCGTCTAAAGTAAACTCGCCGCGCAAGCGGGACTGTGCGGTCGGGTTCTTCATTTTGTGATAATGTCTGGGCGTAACTCCAACCCGCTTTTTAAAGGCTCGGTGAAAATAGTGTACACTCTCGAAACCACAGTTTGATGAAATTTCCTTCACGCTTACTCGCACATTAGACAAAAGGGTCTTGGCACGTTCGATTCGCTCGCGAATCAAGTCTTCGGTAGGACTTACACCGAATTCATTTTTAAAGAGAGCAGCAAAGCGACTTGAACTTAAATTTGCCAATCGAGCCATTTCCTCGATAGCCCAATGCTCGACCATCCGCTCGTGCACTTCGGCTCTTACTTCTCGGAGTACATTAGAATGGTCGGAGGAAAAAGATGAGAGGTCATCTTTTGCATAACGAGAAAGTTTTAAGATAAATTCCTCCAACGCCAAAGTTGCAATGCATTCCCAATGGAGTTCGCGGCGCAAGGTTTCCGTCTTTATCTTTTCAAATAAAGAAGAGATGAAGTGTGTTCGGTAAGGATAAAAAACCTCGTTCATCGAAAAGCCACCTGTGTGAGCAATTTTTTCAGACGATGATCCTGAAAATGTCAAATAGTCGTTCGACCAACGCTCTCCCGCCCCCCTGTAGAATTGTGGGTTTTGAGGAGTATACATTAAACAAGCGCCTGCCTCGACTTCAGTTAGGCCTGAAGATGTTTTGACCAGCGCTGGGCTAAGAAAATGTATAAATGTATATTTATTGGAACCTTCAGGGATATCTACAAAATGGCTTTCCGAGTGCTCAACCGAACTATCGCAATTATTTATTTTTAGTTTCACAATTATACTTTTGTTAATTAAAAGAGTTATATGGAACAAAGATAGAATTAATAGGATTAGTTCATCTAAGAAAAGAATACTAAGCATGAGTATTGCATTGCTTGATTTCTGTCAATTGGATAAGGCAATTTTGAGGTTGCATTTATGTTTTGTGCATAAATGATAGTTCCTGTAAGAAAAACTTACAGCAATCCTTATAATATTTAATTACAGTTAAGTATAAATAAATCGAGAAATAGAAAATGACTGCACGCAAAGCTTCAAAACCAAAAAAAGAATCTAAATCGTTTACCACCCGCATCTCCTTGGAGACATGGGAAAAGGTCGAGGCATACAAAAAGTATGGCAACTGGAACACAAATCAGTTGATGAACCATGCTCTAACCTCTTTTTTCGAGGTAATTGAGTCCAAGGAGAAGGCCCCGAAATTACCCCTTATATGCGAAACTTTGCGCGACCTTGTCTCGCGCACCCGAGCACGCTTCAAATAGATAAATTCCGGCAAGTAATCTCTCTGGATTCATAATATTCTGTGATTCGAGATTGCAAATTGCCGAGAAATACCTGACCTAATTGAATTGGCTGGGCTGAAAAAAACTCTTCTTTTTATTAGGATTTATATATTTAGGTTTGCCCGCTCGAAAAGCTAGTGCACCCTAATTTGCATCATGAGCGATGCGAAAGAAAATGGCCTGTTCCTTCAAGACACAATGTCTAGAAGTAAGAGCAAAGTTTTTGCTGAAAAAGAAGATTTGCTTCGATTCTACTGCTGTGGCCCGACTGTTTACGGAGCGGCGCACATAGGGAATTTTCGAACATTTGTCGCCCAGGATTTATTTAGAAGAGTCACTGAATGCAATGGTTTGAAAACCTTGCATGTCCGCAACCTAACGGATGTCGACGACAAAACCATTCGCGGCTCGATAAAGGCAGGGCAGGGGTTAAAGAAATTCACCGACCACTGGAAAGACCGTTTTCATAACGACTGCAGTGCACTTGGTTTGCTAAAACCGCATGTTGAGCCTAGTGCGGTTGCCCATATAGCACAACAGATACAGCTAGTAGAGAACCTGCTTAAGCTGGGACACGCCTATACTTCGGAAGATGGTTCCGTATACTTTCGAATTTCTTCATTTGGCGAATATGGAAAACTCTCGAAGCTAAAGTCCCGAGACCTTTCTACAGGAGCAAGTCGCCGAACAACGGTAGACGACGAATACTCAAAGGAGTCTTTAGGGGATTTCGCCCTCTGGAAAGGAAGAAGGCCTGAAGACGGCGATAACTTCTGGGAAAGCCCATGGGGCCAGGGGCGACCAGGTTGGCATCTTGAGTGTAGTGCCATGTGCAGAGAATATTTAGGAGATTCATTCGATCTACATTCGGGTGGAGAAGATCTTGTTTTCCCTCACCACGAAAACGAGATCGCCCAAAGCATATGCTCATCAGGGAAACCTTTCGCAAGGCATTGGTTTCATATTGCGCACCTCATGGTAGATGGGGGTAAAATGAGCAAAAGCTTAGGTAACATGTACACTTTGGACGACTTGACGAACAAAGGGTACGCACCTGAGGTTGTAAGATATGCGCTACTCTCTGGCCACTACAGGCAACCGCTCAATTTTACCTTTTCATCACTGGAAGCAGCTCGTTCGGCAATTGGAAAACTCTTACAGGCCAACAACCTTCTTGGCGGGGGTGATTCGCCTTCCTACGAGGATTCTTTAGCTAGAGGCTCCTCCGAACTGGGCCCCTTCAACGCTTCCTGGGAAGCCTTGTTGGACGATTTGAATGCACCTAAGGCGCTCGGAGCTCTTTTTTCCGCAATCAAGAAAATTGATCTCGCAGGGTTGATGGGTAATGAAAAAGATAATCTGCGAAGTTCATTTTGGTTTATTCTAAATGCGTTTGGAATTTGTCTTCCAAAGGTCGGTGCCATCAAAGATCCTCCTACAAAAATTAAGGTGTTGGCTGAAAAAAGGCTTCAGGCGAGATTGGCAAAGAACTGGGCCGATGCCGACAAGCATCGCGAAAAGCTTAACGAGGCAGGATGGTTGGTCAGAGACGTACCTTCAGGTTTCGAGCTTATTCCTAAATAGTCAAAAAGATTGAGGGAAGGGTGAGTTCCGTTAGGGAAGGATACTGTCCGAAACCTTATTCCCGGATTAAGGTAAGCTGAGTCCATTCTCCTTCGTCTTTTCTTCGCAGGATGAAGCTTGCCCCCAAGCGATTGATCGTCTCTTGAAAGAATTCGGCTGTCCTTTTTGCCTCAGCACACAAGATTCCAGACAAGGCAAGGAGTCCTTGCGAACGAACAGAGGATAGCAACAGTTCAGCATTCGCACAAAGTACATCTGACTGTATGTTTGCCAGCACAAGATCAGCACTTTCCCCAAAAAGCCCTCCTGCAATATCGTTAGTGGTAAAACTGACGTCACCGCCCATCCCATTTGCCGTAGAGTTTTCGATGGAAATTCGGATGGCATCGGGGTCGATATCAACACCTTTAACATTTCCCGCCCCAAGTAACTTAGCTGATAAGGCGAGTATTCCTGAACCGCAACCTATATCGATACAACTGATCCCCCCAGGATCGGTCTCTTCAAAAAACTCAATGATCGCACCCAAGCATAGGCGAGTAGTTTCGTGAAGCCCCGTGCCAAAAGCCATTCCCGGATCGATGTAAAGTACCTTTTCACCCTCTGGTAAGACATATGTTGCGCGCTCCCACTCAGGCACAAGATGCAAGGGGCCGATACTCCAGGGATGGAAGTGTTCTTTGTAAGCTTCTTTCCAATCACGATCCTCAACAATGGAGAGCTCGAGGGAGAGGGATTCGACAAAAGCTGGAAACCTTTGGGACAAACTAGTCCACTCGGCACATGCCAGTTCTCGGTTATCGAAAAAACCCACAAGACTTCCCTCGTCCGAAAGTCTATTAATTTGCAAACACCAGTTAGAAGGAGCCAGTTCACATAAGAAATTTTCCAGCGGAGAGATAAGCTCAGGAGGCAACGGAAGAATTGCCTTGATCATTTCCCGAGGAAGGGAGTCACGCCAATAGCAAGATCTCGAATTACCGAGGGCAAAACAACATGCTCAGCACCATGAACCTTTTGCTCCAGCAGTTCGTAGGTATCGCCGGGCATAACTCGTACGGGAGCCTGCGCAATAATTTCCCCACAATCAACCACTTCATTCACCCAATGAATGGTACAACCCGTTATTTTTACACCGCGGACAAAAGCTTGACGAATAGCTTCCAGTCCTGGAAAGCTTGGTAACAAGCTAGGGTGGAGATTAATTATCTTGCCGGAGAATGCTTTTAAAAATGGCTCTTTTAGAATACGCATGAATCCAGCAAGAACAATTAAGTCCGGCTCATCCTCTTTGATTGTTTCGATCCAAAGGTTTTCGGACTCTCCATAAAGGGTCGCTTTTTGGGAAGGGGCCGCAAGGTGACTATTCTTTACCTCATAATTAACGGCTTTTTCAAGAATACCTGCATTTTGAACGTCAGTGTATACCGCAACGACCTGAGCGGAGCCGAGCTGTCTTGCCGATGCAGCAGAAAGAATAGCCTGCGCATTTGTTCCGGAACCTGATCCTAATATGACGACTCTCATCTATGATATTGCGTTAAATTTTTAAATTTCGGGCAAGCCTTTAATTTTACGTAAAAGTCCAGTGGTTCCACACCCTTCAAGAAATGGAAGAAAATGAATTTTGGAACCCACTTGTTCTAAAGATTCGCGTTCACTTTGGTCCATCGTATGCAGACAGTAATCGCCAGATTTAGCATAGGCATCAGGAGATAAAGTTTTGATTTCAGAACTTAAGCTCTTTCCATCAAAAAAAAATACACCTGATACGCTTTTTAATGAGAGAAGGGCATAGGCGCGTTCACGAGCTCCTTGTATGGGCCGAGAAGAACCCTTGATGGCTCGGACACTTGAGTCTGAATTGAGGGCAACCCAAAGATGGTTTCCCAATTCCGCAGCGAGCTCCAAACAATAGATGTGTCCGGCATGGAGTAAGTCGAAGCATCCGTTGGTGAGGACGAAAGTCTCACTCTGTAAGTTAACCTTTTGACGAAATTCCACAGATTCCTCAAGTGAAGAAACTCCAACAGAAAGATCATCCAAGGTCACCATCTTCAATCCTCACCATCGAAAAACCGCTTGGCCTTGTCTATGATCCCCTCGTCTACATCCGCGTCCTTGTCGCCACATGATTTAGCGAAATCGACTAACAATTCGCGCTGCTTTTTTGTAAGTTTTTTCGGGACATGAATGGTTATGCGCGCATAGAGGTCTCCGACTCGGCTCGAACTCCGAAGATTGGGCATTCCCTTGTCGCGCAAACGAAAAGTGCGACCCGATTGGGTACCGGCAGGTATTTTCAAGGAGACCTTTCCGTTCAGCGTGGGCACATCAATGGCTCCCCCTAGTGTCGCCAGGGTATAGGGTAGAGCGAGTTCATGAAATAGGTCATCTCCATCCCGCTCGAAAAGCTCGTGATCCTTAACTTGCACGAAAACATAAAGATCCGCAGAAGGGCCTCCCATCAAACCAGCGTCACCTCGACCGCGAGAGCACAATCGCGTGCCGTCATCTACGCCTTTAGGGATGCTAACTTTCACCGTAGCGGGTTCCCGTACGCGCCCCTCGCCTCCACAAGTTCCGCAGGGATTTTCTATCGCCACTCCTGATCCACTACATTTTGGACAAGTCCGCCGAATGCTTATGAAGCCTTGGTTGGAAGCAACCTGTCCAATGCCTCCGCAAGTTGGGCACATTACTTTACCGGAACCAGAGGCAGCTCCAGACCCGTCACACGGACCACAGATTCCATAACGCCTGTACTTGATCTCTCGATCAACTCCTTCGGCAGCTTGTTTCAATGAAATTTCCACAGAGACACGCAAGTCCGAGCCACGAGCTCCTCCAGTCTCCTGCCCCTGAGAGCTTGAACCGCCAAAGAACTCTTCGAAAATACTGCCAAACCCGCCGCCGCCGCCGCCGCCAAAAACATCACGGAAAAGGTCAAATGGATCAACTGCGGCCCCTCCGCCTCCGCCTCGAAATGCGTCTGGACCAAATTGATCATACCTACGACGCTTTTCTGGATCCTTAAGAACTTCGTATGCTTCCGATATCTTTTTGAATTGTTCCTCCGCCTCCTTATCGCCGGGGTTTTTGTCAGGATGATATTTTACCGCAAGCTTTCGGTAGGCTTTCTTTAGCTCTTCAGGGGATGCACCGCGAGGAACACCGAGTAATTCATAAAAGTCTTCTGATGCCATTGCCTTGAGATTAAGATTGCGGGCTTGCTATTTCAGTCTTCGGATTTCTCTTCTTCCACAGTTGAACCTTTCGAGATCACCACCGCTGCGGGCCTAAGCAAGCGATCCCCCAGTTTATATCCCGTGCGAACAGTATAGATTACATGACCTTCCTCTATGTCTTCGCTTGCTTCGTGGCTAACGGCTTCGTGCAGACTTGTGTCAAATGGCTGGCCCGTTGCATCGACCAAAGAGAGTCCATGCTCTCCAAGTATTGATTCCATTTGAGTCATGACCATGGCAAACCCCTCAACAACACTTTTAGCCTCCTCTCGATTCTGAGCATCCTGAAGACCCAAGCGAAAAGCATCTACGGCGGGAAGAAGGTCCCCAATTATATTTGACCGGGTCCGCGAGGCGATTTCCTCACGGTCTCGAACTGACCGCTTGCGCAAGTTATCCAACTCAGCTGCCGCTCGAAGGTACTTGTTTTGAAGCTCGTCGCGTTTACCATAAGCTTCTTCGAGTTTACCCTGCATCCTGCCCGCAGAATCGCCTTGAGGGAAATCCTCTTCAGGAGATTCGTCCACCACATCTGTAGCGTTCGCTTCATCCAATATCTCTTCCGAAGATTGAGGCACTCTTTCTTTTTCAGTTTTTTTCGCTTGTTCCATCAAAGTTTGCTATGAGTTAAAAGGAATAAAAAACCCTGCTCGACGAGGCCGGTCAACGGGAAAGCAGAGAAGTTTGCACCCAATCTAGCAAATAAAACGATCCGTGACCAGAAATGTTGTGTTTTCCGAGGCTTGTCCGAAAAAATCCTCCGCAAAAGGAACAAGGCCGGTATCACCTGCTTTCAAAAAGCACCCCTCGCCGTGAAGACATCCACTCAAAATGTGCACCAAAGCGACATCCTCACAAGAGGTAGAAATTTTTTTCCTCTGACCATCCACAAGCTCGAATTTACAAATGCGGAAATGATCACATGCTGCAATAACCTGTTCCGCGGCATCAGGATCTGAGTGAAATGGCTCGGGCTCAAAATCAGCAAAGTTAATGCAACGCATAGATTCCTCGACATGCAGTTCTCTGGGTTCGCCATCCAAGCCCAAGCGTTCCCAATCGTATACTCGGTATGTGGTATCTGAATTCTGCTGAACCTCCAAAATCAAATTACCTCCATCGATAGCGTGAATGCGGCCACTTTCTACAAGAAGGGAGTCACCGTCAAACGATGGAAATCGGTGACATAAATCAGCGAGACAACCTTTATTAAGCGCCTCCCAAAAAGACTCTTTTGAAACCCCCGATTTCAAGCCGGCGATTAACCCTGCTCCGGGAGCGGCTTTTGCCACATACCAGTTTTCCGTCTTCGCTTCACCCCCGAGTTCTTGCGCGATATTTGCAGGCGGGTGAACCTGAAGGCTCAGGCGTTCTGCGCAGTCCAACCATTTAACCAGAATCGGAAACGGTTTTGCAGGAGGCCAACTCGGACCAAGAAGCCAATCCGAATTACCTTCGATCAATTCGCGGAGCGTGCGATCCTTCAAAGGTCCTTCCGCGACAATCGATTGACTCTCGGGTCTGTCCACAATTTCCCAAGTTTCGCCTATTCTTTTACCTTTGGGTAAATCCCGGCCAAAAACTTTCGTCAGACTGCGCCCCCCCCAAACACGAACTACGCAAATAGGTGTAAACTTAACAAAAGACATTGGTAAAAGTATCTTCAAAGATTGCGTTGCAAGGCAACGAAATCCTCTTATGTCTAGTGAAAGTTAAAAGGTAAGGGAAATCTAGTGGTAAAAAAAGGGATAAGTTCGAGGGCTCCAAAAGCCTCTGTTGGAAAAATTACGCCTGTGCGACGACCATGGCTGGCCGCAGGTCTTGCAGTGGCTGCTCTTGTATGTTTGGTAAGTCTGCTCGATTACAGCGGGCAAGGACATGCTGACCCAAGTATCGGAGAGCCGCACTTACTAGGCGGAGTCGGGGAGTTTTTGTCGGATCAAATGCTGGCCAGCTTGGGTTTGGGGGCATGGCTTTTGCCTTGGGCTTTTGGCTGCGCCTCGTTTCTTACATTCGCAGAAAGTACAAAGTCCATGAGAGTTCGAAAGCTCGTCACCATCGGCTTGGTCATCATCTCAATCGCGGCTTTAGCCAACCTGAGAGACGCTGGATTTAGAGCCGACGGAGGGGAGCCTCTTCTCGATAAAGACCTTTATCGCCATGGAGCCGGGGGTTCTTTGGGTGGGGTTTTATATTCAGGTGTTCCGCTACACGCACCGCCAGAAGATCGCTCGGGTGGATTTCTTGGCCAATGGCTGGGAGGGTTGGGTACAGGGGTTCTAATGAGCATAACTCTTGTCGGCAGTTTGCTTCTCCATTGGTCCGTCAAGCCAAGCTCTGCGTTCGCCAGTCTACAAGTTTGGACAAGAGGCTTACGAGAGCGTTTGCCTGCCAGAACCAAAAAAACCAGTGACCGAGAAGAAGCACCGAAAGAGAGGCAGAGAAAGGAAGACATTCAGTTGGTTGAGGAACCAGAGGCGACAATTACCCAAAAGAAAAAATCCATTTTTAGCCGAAATAAAGAGAATGACGATATCCTATTCGGAAAAGTTGGCGCGGAATCAGATGCCGTCGAGACAGCACCCTCGCTTCCAAAAACAAAAAAGGACACCAAGAAAAAATCTCTGCCGGAAGAAGAAACCCTCACTGCGGAAGAGGAAAATGCTCCCCCGGAACCTGAACTGAAAAATGCCTTGGAGCCTGATCCTAAAGAGGCATTAGAGACAGGCGAGGATAAGGGCGTGGATGGCTTCAAGGTAGTAAGAGCAGCCAAAACGGAAAAAGCGGCAAACCTATTCCCTGAACGAAAAGGCGACTATCACTTCCCCACTCTTGACCTTCTTATGGATCCACCCGAAGAAGAGGACTCTGCCGATGAAGATCATATGATCAAGGCCGTTCGGCTAAGGGAAACTCTGGCGCAATTCAAGATCGAGGTTGAACTTGGCGAAGTTCACACAGGACCCGTCATAACGAGATACGACATTCATCCTGCAGCAGGCGTAAAAGTAGCAAAAATTGCAAATCTAGAAAAAGACCTCGCGATGGCCCTAAAAGCTGAAAGCGTAAGGATCATTGCTCCCGTTCCCGGAAAAGGATGTGTAGGCATCGAGGTGCCCAACGACAAACCCGCTGCCGTCTGCCTTAAAGAAATTTTGGAATCAAAGGCCTGGGCAGATGCAAATGCCGAGATTCCAATTGTTTTGGGCAAAGAAGCCAGTGGCGTTCCACTTGTAGCAGACCTAACTAAAATGCCTCACCTCCTGGTTGCTGGGTCGACTGGTTCGGGCAAGACAGTTTGCATCAACACCATTATTGCATCCCTATGTTACCATTCGAGTCCCGAGGATGTCCGCTTTATCATGGTAGATCCAAAGATAGTTGAGATGAAAGTCTACAACGATCTTCCTCATATGCTAATTCCCGTCGTCACGGAACCCAAGAAAGTTCCTGGCGCACTCAAGTGGTTACTAATTGAAATGGAGCGGCGGTACCAAATTTTCTCCAAAGTGGGTGCTCGAAATATCGCTGGCTTCAACGCTAAAATCTTAAAAGACAAGGAAGAAAAAGATAAGGCGATCGCACTGGAAGCCGAAATGACTCCCGAGGAGCGGGCTGCTTTGTCAAGCATCGAGGTTCCTCGGGACGACAGTGTATTGGAGATTCCGGAAAACAAACTTCCCTACATCGTTTGCTTTATTGACGAACTCGCTGACCTTATGATGGTGGCGCAAGCCGATGTCGAGACTGGGATTGCTCGCCTTGCACAGTTGGCTAGAGCAGCTGGCATACACCTAATTATCGCCACCCAACGACCATCAGTCAATGTCATCACCGGCGTTATAAAGGCTAANCTCCCAAGTCGTATCTCTTTTCGCGTCGCATCCTATCGAGACAGCCAAACGATACTCGATTCCAAGGGAGCNGAAACATTAATCGGACGAGGAGACATGCTCTTTATTCCTCCAGGCAGTGCCTCTTTNATGNGAGCCCAAGGAGCATTCGTGAGCGATGATGAAATCAACGGCATCGTAGAATATTTAAAGCGAAACGGCCCTCCGGAAATCATTGAAGAAGTGCGTGCTCAAGTAGAGGCAGCCGGACAAGAAGAAATTCTCGGGGAAGATGGAGATAGCGACGAAGATCCAATGATTAAGAGAGCCATAGAAATAATTCGCACCACCAAACGAGCCTCGACATCCAATTTACAAAGGAAGCTTAGTATAGGATACAATCGAGCTGCGCGTATAATGGATGAGTTGGAAGACCGAGGAATGGTTGGGCCTGACAATGGTTCGCAAGGTAGAGAAATTCTCTTGGACTTGTGACGCATAAATTGGTTATAGTAAGTCCATGAAAAAAAATCTTAGGGAGGGACGGTTGCTGATTGAAAACCAATACCTGTTGTGCCTTAAATTAACTTAATTATGGCATCCATCGGACAAAAGCTTGAAGAGGCGCGCAATAGGAAAGGCATTTCTATACGCGAAGCAGAAGAAGCTACCAAGATTAGAGGCCATTTTCTTGCGTCTTTTGAAAAAGATGCTTTTGATGTAAATCTTCCGCCTGTCTATTTGAGCGGTTTCCTCAAGAATTATGCTCGGTTTCTTGGGCTTGATCCTGAAGCAGTCCTCGCTGAACTTGAGGTTTTCATGCCTAGCCGCTCGGGAAAGACTATCAAAAAGTCACTCGGTTCAATTACCTCAAGCAGTGAAGGCGGTGAGGTCGAGGTTAACTCTGGTTCAGCAACTCCATCTGTGGAAACAGAAACTCGTCGCGGATCGCCTCTTTCAACCTCTGAACAAAACAGTGCTCAAGGGGTGCTTAAGCCTGTAATCGTAATTACTTCCGGAGCATTTGTTCTCGTCGGAATAGTTGTATCTTTGATTTATGTCTTAAAAAAGCCGGATGCTCCACACTCTCCTCCTAATAATTCAGTCATTACTGAGAGAGGATCAACCGCAGCAGATTCGAACGGCAGTGCATCTGTTAAAAAAATTACGCTTCGACTCGCGGCTTATGGTGCAATCGAAAGGCTGATTCTCTCAGACGATGGGGCCAAACCGCCTCAACAAAGATATTATGACAGAAAGGATCTTAAGGCCGGATGGGAAGAAAGCTTCAATATCAATGGTTCTTTCCGCTGCTACGCCTCCTCTCTGGAAAACATTCGTTATATAATCGACGATGGACAAGAGCTTGTTCCGCCTAAAAATGGTTCTGGCAGTTTTGTTTGGTCACAAAAAGGAGAATAGAGCACTTCAATCTCGGGCTTTCGGAATAATGTCGAGTTCCAAAGTTTCGCCCTTGCGGTTGACAACTATGCTCGAAGCAACCTTTGGCTTCAATTCACCGATTGCGTCGGTATAGTCGTAGACATTTTCCACTGTCTTACCCGCCAAGCTTATGATTACATCACCACCACGAAGCCCTGCTTCATCAGCAGGACCGCCCTTTGCAACACCAGACAGTAAAACTCCCTTAAGATCACTTTGAGAATAGTCTGGGATCGTTCCTAAATATGCAGTAAGACGCCCACGACTTTGCCTTTTTGGAGCAGGCGATGACTTGTAAGAAATTGGGCTATCGCGTTGGAGGAGTTCCATAGTTATCCGGGAAAGAAGTTTACCACAATCTGCAACTGCTTCGTAATTCAATTTATCAGCAGTATCCGTTGGGGAATGATAGTCTTGGTGAAGACCCGTGAATGCACTAAGAATTGGAACTCCACGAGAGTAAAAAGATGTGGTATCGGTCGGCAAGTGGCTGTCGTTTTGAGGGTTGAGGTTCAAACCTACAGGTACATTTGCTTTTTCGATAATTGGAAGCCATCCCTCGCCAGAACCCACACCGTGTAGGGTTAGTTTATCTTTGTACCGACCAACCATGTCTAAATTCAGGTAGGCAATAATGGGTAGGCTAGCATTCTCATCGTTAGCCTTGACCTTTTTCTCTAGCTCACGGGCATAGTACGACGAACCAACAAGTCCTATTTCCTCACCAGACCATGCGGCAAAGCAAACATCATAATTCATCTTTAGCAAACCACGCTTTTTAAGATCGGCCAAAAACTGAGCTATTTCCAAAAGAGCTGCGATTCCTGAGGCGTTGTCGTCGGCGCCTGGATGAATTTTCTTTTTTACATTTTTCTTTGCTCGAGACCCGACTCGTCCCTTACCGACATGATCGATATGGGCTCCGATAACAATAAATCGCTTCGAGGGCTTCTTGCCTGCACGCAACCAGCCTAAAACATTGCGACCCGTTCCTTTCTCTCGAATTATTTCTATTTCTGCGTCCAGCTGAATGCCTTTGAGTGGAAAGCCCATTACTGGTTCCCCTTTGTCGAGGATGTTCTGCACTGACTGTAACTCCTTACCGGCTATGGTGAATATATTTGATGCGAGCTGATCGCTAATTGACGCTGCCAGTAGAGACATTCCGGAACCAGAGGTATCTGGAAAGAAACTTACCAGTTCCTTTCTGTTCTCCGCGTTTGGACCCGTTACAAATAGTACTCCCGCGGCCCCAAGGTCCCTAGCAATGGAAGCTTTTTTTCGAAGTGCTGCATGGCCAGCAAATTTATCTTTGCGTTTCTTCTCCCATCCATTCGGCAGATAGCGAAGTATCATGACCCATTTGTCTTTAACATCAAGATGAACGTAGGAATCATATTCTGAAAATCCATCTTCCGCTGGTGTATGGAGACCGTAGCCTGCAAAAACCACATCTAGAGCAACCTTGGTTGCAGTATCGGAAAAGGCGATTGGTCGCCAATTCTTGTCTAACTCAAAAGCAATACTTTCCTTGCTCTCAATTCGCAGAAAATTTTTCTTTCCGAGCGTTGTTCCCTTTGTGAAAGGGAATGTTTGAAACCAAGATCGATTGATCCCCCCGGTCTCGATACCGTAAGAAGAAAAAAGAGAGGCCACGTACTTGGAGGCCAGCCGAGCTCCTTGTGATCCCGTGAAACGCCCCTCAAGTTTTTCAGAAGCAAGATATTCAACATGAATCCGCGCATCTGCGGGATCAATTTCCGGAGAAGAGTCTTTTGCAGTAACAGACTCAAGCAAATCTTCAGATTTATTGAGCCGGGGGACTTCGCTGGCAGCAACGAGTAAGGCCATCGCTGCATCGTGATTCCATCTAGCAAGATGAATCTGGGACTGTTTTACATCTCCTCGGTTACTTGTCCAAGATAAGGATTGTCCATCTGGGGAAAAGCAGGGCAAACCGTCAAAGCCATCTGTAAAAGTAACGCGAACAGGTTCTTTAATACCCTTTGCATCGACAAGATACAGTTCGAAATTTTGAAAACCGTGTACATTGGTTGAAAAGATTAAGTATTTTCCCGAAGGATGAAAGAATGGCGCCCATGACATCTTTCCGAGGTTTGTTAGCTTTCTCTGCGCTGACCCATCAACATTCATTACATAGATTTCAGCTTGGTGACCGTTTTCGGTAAATCGGCGCCAACATATCTGGGTGCCGTCGGCATTAAAAAAAGGTCCACCATCGTAGCCCGCAACATTCGTGAGGCAGCGCAGGTTCGAACCATCGGAATTCATAAGGTAAATTTCGGAAAAATAGGATTTGTCGCGTTCGTGAATTTTCTTCTCTTCTTCGGAAAGGTCCCGCTCGTAAGCTTGGCGATTAGAGGCAAATACAATAAGTTTACCGTCAGGCGAATAGCATCCCTCGGCATCGTAACCACGAGCATTTGTAAGATTGCGGAGGTTTCCGGAATTCAAGTCTTTTTCAAAAATATCGTACCACTCATCGTAGTCCCATGAATACTTTCGAGCCTTGCCTGATTGACGGAAATCCAGCTCCGCCTTTTGTTTCTTCATTGCAGATAGGTCTTCGTGACTGGATGCGAAAAGAGCCTTTTCCTCGATAGGATGTAGCCATGAGCAGGTCGTCTTGCCAAAACCCGTAGAAACAAGATCCGTTTCCCCTGTTACCAAATCGAGGAGGTAGATTTGATAGAAAGGATTTTCAGGTAACCGTTCCGATTGGTAAATAATTTTCTTCCCATCTGCTGAAAAGTAGCCCTCGCCGCTGCGCTTTCCCGCAAAAGTGAGTTTCCGACCACGAGAAAGAAGTCGTCCCTCATTTTCCTTAACTTGTTTTAGCGTTAGCTCGGACTCCAACCGTTCTGTAACAGAAGGAAACGAAAATAGGGCCAATGTGGTGAAGAAAGTTAAAGACATAATTACACAAAAGGTGGTTTAGATTAGGGGCGAAAAGATTTGGAAAAGAATAGGTTCAGGTGAATAAATAAGACCTTATAAATAACGCTACCGCACTAGCTCGCAAGTCGCATCGCTTTTAACACAACCAATTTTAATGAAAGCCGCGGAGGTTAAAAGCAGTTGCAATACCTTAACATCGGGCAAAACTTAATTCTTCGATATGAACATTCGCTTTATATTTATTATTGGTCTTGTTTACATAGTGGGACTATCCAGTTTGACTGTAGCGGAAAACTCTTGGACAGACTACCGGGGTCCTAATCAAGACGGGTCGATCAATGGCGTAGATTTACCGCTTCAATGGAGCGAGAGTAAACAGGTCTTATGGAAAACGTTCGTTCACGGTCGTGGTTGGTCGAGCCCCGTAGTTGCCAACGACCAAGTTTGGATCACTACAGCCACGCCCAATGGCAGGGAACTTTATGCCCTCTGTATCGACGCCAACTCGGGAAAAATACTCCTCGACCGAAAGCTCTTTCAAATTGCCAAGCCTCAATTCGCACATGCCTTTAACTCTTACGCATCACCTTCTCCGCTGATCGACGGTTCACATGTTTATATTTCATTCGGTTCACCCGGAACCGCTTGCCTTAACCTTAAAACACATAAGATCATCTGGAAAAGAACCGATCTAGTATGCGATCATTTTCGCGGTGCCGGTTCATCTCCTTTTATTTACGAAAATCTAATTATTCTCACCATGGACGGAGCAGACTACCAATACTTAATCGCCCTCGACAAAGTAACGGGCAACACGGTCTGGCGTACAGACCGATCCACCGACTTCGGCGATCTCGATCCCAACACTGGATTGCCTAAACGCGGTGGTGACTTCCGCAAGAGTTACTCAACTCCAGTCCTCGGGCAAGTCAATGGACAAAGCCAACTGATAAGCCCAGGAGCCAAGGCTGTATTTGGATATGACCCTCACACTGGTAAAGAAATCTGGTCTATTCGGTACGGAAACCACTCCAGCGCCGCTCGAACGCTTGTTGAGCATGACATGGCTTTCGTCAATACTGGTTACGGAAAAGCGGAGCTTCTTGGAATTCGCATAGATGGCAAAGGCGATTTGACCAACACACACGTCGTCTGGCGCCTCCGCAAAGGCGCACCAAACAAACCTTCTCCAGTACTTTACGATGGTCACCTTTATACTGTAACCGATGGTGGAGTTGCCTCCTGCATTCATTCCAAAACAGGTAAAGTCATCTGGCAAGCTCGAATCGGTGGAGAATATTCCGCGTCGCTTCTTTTGTCCAATGGAAATATCTACTCTTTTGACCAAGGTGGAACATGTTTAGTTTTTCAAGCTAACCCAAAAGAGTTTAAGATGGTTTCCAAATCAAAATTAGACGATGGATTCATGTCCTCTCCTGCCGTTTTATATAAATCACTTATTTTACGGTCAAAGACACATCTTTACCGCATTCAAAAAAAGAGTAAATAAATTAATAAATTACTTGTTTTAATATCCATCTTTAAAACATTTTTAGTAAATTGCCAAGATGAGGCATCGAGCCGCTCGAAAACCGCAGAGCCAAGATGTGGAAACCGCACTAAAGTCAGAATACAAAATTTGCTGGATAAATATTTCACAAAAAGTAAGTACTTCAACGAAAATCTAAAAGCCAAAATGCTTCATTATGCAGAGAGCCAAACAAAGCTGAATGACTATAAAAATTGGCATTGCCCTTCGTACTGAATTAAAAGTGAAGAAAAATATCCCTCTGGTTCAGTATCTCAAAAAGCTCAATCAAGAATTAATTATCATAAGAGACAAATGGCTATAGCAAGAAACCGAGCATCTGCATGTCTGCGTCGCATTTGGCAAAGCAGTTTTCAGGCTGCCCGCTTGCCCACCTCCGCTCAATCTCGCTCAACTCTAGAATACCTAATCGGCCGAAAAGCTGTCTCCACCAATAGAGAATATTCTTACGAGTTTAGGAAATCACTTACTTTTGGCGAGATTGTGCGCCCGACCTTTCGGGTGGATTTAGAGATCTCGTAGTCGAAATAGTGGACGACAAAATCACTAAGGTCAACTGCGGCGAAACGCTCAAGAAGTAACACTCCATGCCCTCAAAGGCTTCATGCGACTCCCGATATCTGAGCCGGCTAACGGTCACGGGTCTCGTCGTGGCAAGCATGATAGGCACCGGGGTGTACACCTCTCTAGGGTACCAAGCAGACGCACTTTCATCGACAAGCTCGTTGCTCCTTCTATGGGTCGTCGGAGGCATTCACGCTCTTTGCGGTGCTTTTTGCTACGCCGAACTATCTGCCGCCCTTCCGCGTTCGGGCGGAGAATATCACCTTCTTTCAAAGGTTTACCACCCATTTCTAGGTTTTCTAGCTGGCTGGGTATCTGTGACGGTGAGTTTTGCCGCACCTATCGCGCTTGCTGCTATCGCCTTTGAGACTTATGCTGCTCCACTGTTGCCCTCCGTGCCGACCGGTAGTCTCGCCTGTCTGATAATTTGCTTCATGACAATAGTACACTGCCGGGGTGTTCAAACCGGTGCCCGTGCTCAAGACTGGCTCACGGGAGTGAAGCTCCTCCTTCTTTCTGCCTTAATTATTGCAGGCATTCTTGTTCCTGCCGAAGAAGAAGAAAACTTATCCACTCTCATCAACCTCGATTTTTCCGAACTCCTCGGAGGCGGGTTTGCTGTATCACTGGTATATGTTTCATATTCTTTTACGGGCTGGAATGCTGCTGTTTATGTTGCTGGAGAAACTCACAACCCATCTCGTACGCTCCCAATCGCCCTCGTTTCGGGAGTAGCCTTGGTTACAATCCTTTATCTATCACTTAACTACGTCCTTCTCCTCGTAACTCCTCTCGAGGAAATTCGAGCCCTCGAAAACAAGGAGGAAGTTGCAGCCGTATGGGCTGAACATGTATTCGGAAATCTCGGAAGTAATTGGCTCCGAACTATCATCTCCGCAGGGCTTTTCTCTACGGTGGGGGCACTCTTATTGACAGGCTCTCGCATTGCCACATCAATTGGTGAGGATTATAAGGTATTCGGCTTTCTCGCCAAACGCAACCAACGAGGTGCTCCCATCAGTGCACTATTTTTGCTAGGAGTCGTGGCAATTACTCTGGTTGTTACCTCCTCCTTTGACACTGTTCTCGTGTATATCGAATTCATAACGCTTATATTCACTTTCTTGACCGCTGCAGGCGTCTTCGTACTACGAAGAAAAGCAATTGGGGGAAAAAGACCATTCTGCATGCCTCTATTCCCAATTACTCCGTGTATATACCTCGGAATTACCGCATGGATAATCTGGCACGTCCTCACTGAACGACCCATGGAAGCACTCGCAGGACTAGGCACCTTAGCAATAGGGTGTATAGTATATGTTTTGTATCGCAACAAGAAATGAAATTGTTCTAAAATAGTTATACTAAAAAATAACGAGATCAAATTCATTGATCTAGGCATGCTTTAGCCAGAACTCTATTCAATTCCGAAAATATAACCTCCTTAGAAATTTGGTAAAAAAAAATTTGACCTAGATTGATTCATACGGGCCAATAAAAAAGGCATCCTTCAATTCGAGAGACTAAATTATTTATTTATTACGACTGTCTATTAAACTCAATTAAAGACACGGATCTATTCATCATTCCTAGTTATGATAACTGATGTGCTTAACAAATATAGAATGCTTAATAATTTCTTTTTTTAAATACTATAGCATTAGTAAACGAAACAGATACATAAACTCGTGGAGACTTGGGCAAAATGGCTTCCTGCTGCAGATAAGGTTTCGTCAATGATGTTGTTACTTATTTCGTTCGACAACCATCGCAGCAAGTTCCAGTATAAAAAAATGGATCAACCCTGCAGTATTAGACTAAATTAAAGGCAAGTCGCCTTAAAGCACTTAGATAAGATTGGCTTAATTGTCGTTGAATTTTCATTTGGTTAATTTTCTGATTTGCATGTCTCTGCATTCAAGTAATTGTTTTGATCTTACAAACCAATGACCTCCCTCACCACATTCTCCTGATTCACATGAATAAGAATACAAAGGAATCTAGACAACTTGAACACATTTCGACTACCATATGTTCCTCTTCGACGGATGGTTCCCAACTTGTGGCACGCGAAATTTCCGACTTGATCCGTTCACGAAATGCAGACGGACAGCACGCCGTACTAGGTCTCGCAACAGGCTCCACGCCAATAGGCGTTTACCGTGAACTGGTACGTCTCCACAAGGATGAGGGACTTAGCTTCAAGAAGGTACTGACATTTAACCTAGACGAATACCATGGCCTAGAACCAGAGCATCCAGAAAGCTATGCCGCGTTCATGGATCGTCATTTTTTTTCTCTTATAGACATCCCCGCAGATGCCACGGTAGTCCCCGATGGCAAGGTTCCGCGAGAAGATGTTTTTGCTTATTGCAAGGAGTACGAAAAGCGTATTCTGGAAGCTGGTGGTATTGATATTCAAGTTCTTGGGATAGGGCGAACGGGACACATTGGCTTCAACGAACCTGGTTCCGGTCGCGACTCCCGTACGCGTCTGGTGCATCTTGACTCCTTAACGCGCAAGGATGCCGCTCGAGATTTTCTTGGTGAAGAAAATGTCCCTCGCTACGCAATAACGATGGGTGTGGCCACAATTCTGGATGCCAGAAAAATAATCCTTCTTGCATGGGGTGACTCTAAGGCCGAGGTTTT
>PCBO01000028.1 GCA_002730975.1 Opitutia bacterium | reverse complement strand
CCGCGGAAAGAACGGCCAATGCGCAGAAAGCTCCCGTGTAGACGTCGGCATCGCCACCGACCCCCGGCCTCCAACTCCCATCTTCGCGCTGAATGTCCACCAGATGGTCGACCACCCCCGATAGGTATTTCCGACTCTTGGAACATTTTTGGGGAAAGGTGGAGGCAAAGGCAGGCGACGATGGTACCCTTATCTTTAGTGAAATCTTTTTTTCGTTACGTTGAACTTCCATGCTGAGGATCTGGTTCTTTGATGCGCAAGCCGCCTCAAGGGCTTCCCCTATGAGGTTTTGCGGTCCTTCCAATCCCGTATCGGTTGACATTGAAAAACTTTTCTTCGAGATTTTTCCTTCAATCGAGATGATGCGATCACCCGATCGCAATCCCCCCTGTTCGGCAAAGCCTGCCTTCCCTACGTCACGTACCACAATCTCTCGTTCCAAATCGTACAGTCTCCCCGTGGCGGAAAGCACGCCCATGGGGAAGTCATGAAAGTCGGGGCTTTTCCCATCGCTCAACTTTGGCTTGTACGGTGTCTCGCCGTGACAAAATAAAATCAGTAATCCACTGATCTCAACTATCAAAAAGGAATTCTGTAAAAAGCGGAAAACGTTCATCGTCGAGTACACGATTGCTTCACTTCTTTGCCTTGCCAGTGTATTTACCGTCGTCTTTTTGGCTGCGGGGTTCGCGGTAGCCGTCCGTGATGTAATGCTTGAACTTGGCCGCAATTTCCGGGGGCTTGGCGGACAAGTCGTTCTTTTCGGCCATGTCTTTGGTCAGGTCGTAGAGATACAGGTGACCTCCCTTTCCGATGCCCTTCCATTTTCCGGAACGAGCGGCCCGCACACCAAACTGCCAGTACATGTATTCATGTTGCTTTTGCTCCCCTTTGCCAAGCAGGGTGGGAAGTACGGATATGCCGTCAATATCCTTTGGTACTTCTTTGGACACGCCGGCTATTTCAGCGAGCGTAGGCATGACGTCGGGGAAATACCAAGGGTGATCACTGACCGAGCCCGGCTTGATCTTGCCAGGCCACCGAGCGACCATAGGGACGCGGATGCCACCTTCGTTCAGCGATCTTTTGTGTCCCTGCATGACGCCACATGAATTGTGAATGCCGTCAAAGCGCTTGGCGGCCCCGTTGTCGGAAGTTAAGAACATCAAGGTGTTCTCATATATGCCTAACTTTTTGAGCAAAGCTGTGATTTCACCAACTTGACGATCCATCATGGTGTCCATTGCCGCCACCACCTTGGCATCCTTTCCCCAGGGCTTTTCCTTGTAGATTTGCCAAGCTGGCTCGTCCTCCGGGATCTGATAGGCGGCGTGTGGCGGAGTCCAGGGGCAGTAGAGAAAAAACGGTTCGTGCTTGTTGTCCTTGATGAACTTGATCGTCTCGTCGTAGATGGCATGGTGGGTGTAGCGACCGTTCAGTTCGACTCTCTTGCTGTTGCGAAAGAGATGGGTGTAATAGGTGTGTGCATGCCACTGGTTGTAGTATCCGAAAAAAAGGTCGAAACCTTGTCGTTCGGCCGCTCCGTTGTGTCCTTGATTGCCTAGGCCCCATTTGCCGAACCCACCCGTGGCATAGCCTGCCTTTTTTAATATCTCGGCCACGGTTACGTCCTCTGGATAAAGAGGTATTCCTCCGGAGTTGCCGCGAACAGGTGTGTGACCCTTATGGTAACCAGTCATCAGAGTGCTGCGGGCCGATGCGCAAACTGTGTCTCCGGAATAACAATCCGTGAATCTAAGGCCTTCCTTAGCCATACGGTCGATGTTGGGAGTTAGGATCGTCTTGCTTCCATAACAACCGAGATCGTGGTAGCCCATGTCGTCCACCATTATAAATACGATGTTTGGCAACTGTCCCTTTTTTCCGACTGCTTGTAGGGATGTGGTGATTGAGAGCACGAAAACGGAGAGGATCGCGGAGAGAAGGTGATGCAGGGCTATTTTCATTGGAATACGTTCGTGGAAGGTTGAGCCGGGAGAAGCGACCATTTACTTGGAAAGAAAGATATCACTATCAACGACCAAGTGGATGAGGTCTCGAAGGCGATCCCCTTTTTTGCCGAGCTCGGCGACCACACGATCCACTTCCCCTCGGTCGATCGCTTCGAGATGACGACCTGTGGCATAGGTGAGCATCTTTTTTGTGAGGCAGCTGACTATCAGCGTTTTGCGTTCCCTTAGCATTTTCTTGAAGGCGACGATGTCGGCGATCTCTTTTCCGTTCGCCATGGTGGCCGAAGTGTCTATGGAGTCCTTGGCTCGCTTGTATCTTTCGCGCCAGCGGCCAACCACGTCGAAGTTCTCAAACGCAAATCCCATGGGGTCGATTTTCACGTGGCAACTATTGCAGGCTTCGTTTTTCCGATGCAGTTCGAGCCGTTCACGAATGGAGGTAGCTTTGCTGGTATCTACCGGAAGGGGTTCGACGTCGGGGGGCGGAGGAGACGGTGGTGTGCCCAGAATGTTTTCCAAAACCCATACTCCGCGAACCACGGGCGAAGTGTCCACTCCATTGGCGGTTGCGGTCATTAAGCCGGGTTGGGTGAAGATGCCACCTCGTCTGGGATCGTCGAGTTTCACCTTGCGCAAGCGCTCGCCCCGGATTCCTTCACGCTTGTAGATCCATTTGGCCAAGGTCTGGTTCATGTAGGTGTAATCGGAGTCGATGAACTGCTCGATACGACCATTCGTTTTAAGGATCTCGGCAAAATAGGTCGTTACCTGCTTAGCCAGCATGGGCTCGATCTTAACGTTCTTGTAGAATTGGTAATCACCGCCGGAGGGAGGCATGTCACCCAGTTTGTCGAGACGCAGCCAAGCCGATGGAAAATGGCGCACGAATGCCTCGGCCTTGACGTCTTTGAGCATCCGTTCCACTTGTCGACTGCGCTCCTTGGGGTCGTTGAGCTTCCCTGAGCGAGCTGAAGCAAACAGTTCGTCGTCGGGCATGGAAGACCATAGAAAATAGCTAAGTCTGGATGCTATCCCAAAGGCATCTAGGCGACCGGGTTTTTCCTGGAGATAAAGAAACTGGGGCGAGCACATAATGGCAGCATATCCATCCTTCATTGCTCGAATGAGAAGAGGTTCCTCATCAGAAGGTTTTTTATTGTTCTGTTTTGATTCCCGAAGGCTGACTACGGAAAGCTGGGAATGCGCTAGCCCCGGTCCTCCCCATCCTGCACGAAAGCTGTTTGGTTGGCCATAGGCGAAATAGTCCACCCGAATTTGATGTTCGCCCTCTTGGAGTTTGATCTTTCCTTTCTTTAGTTCTGCTCCATGTAGACCATCGTGCTCTACGACCTTTTTCCCGTCGATCAGAAGGCGCCCACCGTCATCAGAAGCGATCTCAAATGCGTATTCTCCGGACTTGGGCGCCTTTAAGCTTCCGGTGAAAACCATGCCGTATTTTTCTTTTCGCTTGGAGACGCTCAGATCGATGAACCCCTTAGGCAAGGTTCCTTCGGATACTGGTTCCAAAGAATCGAATTCCGGCAGGTTGTTCCATTGGCCTTCGTATACACGGTATTTCAAATCTTTTATTCCGCCTGGCAAGGTCACGACGGGTTCCACTTTTTGGCGTAGGACAAGTTGCACGTAAGGTTCCACCAGTGCGGGCTTTACGGACCTGCGAAAGGCTCGTTCCGCAAAGGTGGTCATAAGCTTTCTGATTTCCTCTTCCTTGCCTGAACCTGAACCATAAAGGGCGCTGTGGCTTTTTGGTGGCCAAGCCTCGAGGAGCGGTTCCACGGTCAGGCTGTAAACCCGAAGGTGCGGGCCCTTGTACTCGTTCTTGAACATTAGCTTGGCGATATTGAATTGCCAGCGGTCGTGACCTTCCTTGTCGACTTTCTTGTCCGGACGGGGAAAATATGCGTCAGGCAGAAATTTCTCCACCAGTTTCTCCGCCCGAAAGGTACGGTCGTCCGGTCCATTCTCCCAGCCAATCCATGGGGCCCATCTCTTGTCCATCCATACTTCATGAGTGAAGGTCCTTTTCTTGCCGTCATCCGGAAGCGACCAAATGGCCAAAGGTTTTGAAGTTGGGCCGGAAATGCCTCCATTACCGGCGTTAGCGATATTGAGGCAAAGCTGAAAATCGTCCTCAGGTCCGAAATGGATCATTTCCCCAAAAGTATGTTTTGCATTGTGAGCAGATGCTTCGATTGTGATGCGATAACGAGCGGACTCCGGGACGCCTTGTCGCAACTTGGTGGGGGACAAGCGACCGTAGCGTTCATATCCCTTGGCCATCATGTCGAAGTCGGGGTTGAACTCTCGAGAAACTGCCTCGACAGGATGCTCCCCTTGTCCCTTGCCCTCGATCAAGTGGCCCGCAAAACGCATCTTTTCCAATGTGGGTTTGGCCTCGAGATGAGTAGCTTGGGCAAGCACCTCCTCGGTTGCTCCGAGGGTTAGCTTCAATAGAAAGTCCGACATAATTAGTTTGTCGCCTAGGTTGAAGAAGCCATCTTCCTCCTCATCTTCGGGAAAGAAGCGAAGGGGATCGTTGCCCGTTCGCTCGACGCTTCCGTTTCCGTTGTTGTCCACCAGTTTCGAGCCGGCTGCATCGGGGCTGTATTCCGCCCCTTTCAGGTAGAGCAAGTCGCGGAAGGTGTTGCGTAACTCATGTCGGTTCAGCCTTCTCAGTACGGTTTGCCCGCCTGTGCTTCGTGCCTTTTCGTAAGCAGTTGCAAGTGCCAAGGTTAGCGTACTGACTGCTTCTTTAATTTCCGTCTGTTCGGGCCTCGGTTGTTTCTTTGGCGGCATCTCACCGAGGTTGAGCTGGTCGAGCATACCTTGCCAAATCTCAAGGTTCTCGATGTTAGAAAGATCCTTACCGAGGTTATCGAAGCGAATATCACCCTTTTGTTTTTCGGGGCCGTGGCAGTCGTAGCAGTGTTGCTTGAGGAAAGGGGGCAGCTTGTTCAGTGATTCATCCGCACAGGCAAGCGAGGCAATGAATAGGATAGTTACGGCAGGAAGAAATCCAGTTACTCGGCGAACGAAGGATGCATTCAATGATTTCATTATCATTAGAGACCGACCCGTAGTAGTGGACAGTCTTCCGTCCCTCAGACCTAAGACCATTCCAAGCCGGTCAGCGTACCCGTACTCGAACCGAAGCGATCGATTTCCAGTCCCGAGTTTTGAAGTATGGAAAGCAGCAGGTTCGCCGCAGGTACTTCGGATACGCCTTCGGCCAGACGTTTTTCCTGACTGACCAATCTGTCGGAACTCTTCAAGTCCTTAAGATGCGGTCCGGGATAAACCTTGTGTTCGCCGTGCTTGAATCCCCCACCTGCCAGAACCAGCGGCAGGTTCCGGGTGGAATGTCCGCCTGTCGCCATTCCGCAACCGTACAGAACAGATGTGTGATCCAGTAAGGTGCCTCCGTTTATGGGGTCATCCTGCGCCTTGAGCAGGTCTACCAGATAGGACATCATTGAAACCTGAAAACCTTCAATTTTCTTGAGGGCGGCAACGGGCTCGGGGCGCTCGCCGTGGTGCGAGAAACCATGATAACCACCATTTAGACCGAAGTCACCGTTCGAGAAACCACTCGTGCAGGTGATGGCTCGGGTCGAGTCGGTTTGTATGGCAAGCGCAATGATTTCGATCATGGCCTTGAGTTGTTCCGCTGTGCCATTCCCGGGCTTAGGTTCTGAAACTGGGGCTTTGGGTTTTGGGCGTTCTAACCAAGGTTCCTGCTGTTTGATCTTTTTCTCCAGAGTGCGGACTGAGTCAAAGTACTCCTCTAGTTTACGCTGGTCATTTTTGCCGAGTTGACCGTTTAGGGACTTCGCCTGGTCCATTACCACGTCCAGAATACTATTCTGGCGCTTGAAGCGTTCGGCCTCGGAGGTCTTTTTCTGTGGCGTGTCCTCGAAGAACATCGCCTTGTAGGCGGCCCGCATGTCCATGTTGGGCACCTGTACTCCTGTTCGAGTAAAACTAAGCAGGTTGCGTTCGCGTACACCCAAGGTCATCGATGGGAAACGGGTGGCTGCTCCATGATGCTCAGCCAGTTTCTGATCTAGGCTGATGTTTCCCTCGGCATAGTTATGGGCTAAGATCGGGCGAACGCCGCTAAGAAATACGGGTACTCCCTGGTGACCTCCCGTAAAGCCATGATCGAGGTTCTGGAACAAGGTGACGTCCTTGCGGTGTTTTTCCAGCGACTTAAGGGTTTCGGGCATTTCGTATTTCGCCCCGGGCTGATTGACGTCCGGGAAGAAAGCCTTCTGGTAAACCCCGTAGTTGTTGGAAAGGCAGACGAATCTTTTTACGGGCTTGCCCTTGGCCGCAGCCGCCAAGGCTGGTGAAGTCAAGGATTCCATCAGTGGTAGTGCCATCGCTACGCCTGCGCCTCTTAGAAAACTTCGTCTATTTATATTTATGTCCATCACCTAAATCTCCTTTCAGTACCGATTACTACTATTTATGTAACTGTATCTAATTATCTTAAATAAAGAGCTTGGCATTTCAAGGAATTTAAAGCCTCGATCACCAAATTCTTTTTAGGGCTACAGTCTCAATGGAACCTTATTTATCGTAAGGTATACCAAATCCTCGAATCCTGAGCCATCGGCCGCATCGAGCTTTACTTTCATCTGCATTTGATTGACCGGTTTGAGGTCGGCAATTTCCAGAAGAGCGGTCCTGCCTTCATCAGAAAGGCGCACCGCAGACACTGGAACCTCGTCCTGTCCCGTTTTTCCGGGATTGCTCAGCGAATATTGCCTGGACCCGTAACTCGCGGCCCACTTGTAATTCCATTGTTTAATTTGATAACGTCCGACATCGGTTGCTGATTTAGGGGCGAGCTTGAAGTTGAAGCTTAATTCGATGCCGTCGGCTCTGACTTGAACGTTGGTTAATAGCTTGGTTGGTTTACCTGTATAGCGGAAACGGTGGACATGCCCTTGAGAGAGACCTTTTCTCCCACCACCGTTCCATCCGTTCAAGCCCGTCGCGTAGACTTGACCGTCCTTGGGATTAACGCGAGCCCTATGAATGCCTGTGGATGCATCGATTTTTAAGCGGGTTATGGCGGCTTGCGATTGTCCTTCGATTTCCTGGAGCATCATGTAGTAGAGCCACCCCTTGCCAAAACTGGTATGCAGGAGGCGCCCTGCAAGCGGACCCCACCGCGGATCGTCGACCCAAAGCTGCCCCCCGGACGAATTGTCGAAGTCCTGCGGCATCCAGATAATCGGCTGGTCGAA
The DNA here is from genome assembly GCA_002730975.1 of Opitutia bacterium. Classification (GTDB taxonomy): domain Bacteria; phylum Verrucomicrobiota; class Verrucomicrobiia; order Opitutales; family Seribacteraceae. The sequence continues at coordinate 17,776 of PCBO01000028.1, read as the reverse complement.
GGTTTTCGGTGGAACGACTTTCCTGTGGTCGATTCGACCACCGTCGGGGGCCCAGAGTTTTTTCCCGTGCGCATGGGTTTGGACATATCCGTAGAAGCCGTTCGGCTTGCAGAGGCTCACCTTGGACGCCGGCATCCAGCTTCCCTGATTGTCACTCACGGTCACTCGTCCGTCAGGTAATATGCCCATCCCGTTCGGGGTCCGAAAGCCGGTGCAATGAACCGTGCGTTCCTTGCCGTCTGGAGATACCTTGATCACCGAGCCGGGCAGTACATACGAGGTATATTGTCCAGACTTGGCGTAATACAGGTTGCCTTGGGCATCCCGCTGCAGGTCGAAATTAAACGCGTGGAAAAAGGTGGAGACGTCTTCGTCTGCGCTGAAGCTCTGATAAAAGTCCGCTTCGCCGTCTTCGTTGAAATCATGGAGTCGGGTGAGCCGATCCTTGCAGGTGACATATACAAGACCATCAACCACTTGGAGTCCGAACGGCTCGTACATGCCGGAGGCGAATCGTTTCCACTTCAAGTTCGCCAAAGATTCGTCCACGCCCGAGACGATCCAGACATCGCCCCCGTGGGTGCAAACCGCCATGCGGCCGTCGGGAAAGAAGGCGAGGGCGGAGGTGCGGAGCCATACCTTACCCGGTTTCCTGACCGGAAGGGTGAGCTCGTCGAGAACGTATGCTCCTTTGCTTTCGGACAGTTTTCCCTTCGTGGAGATAACCTCGGGCCAGCGAAGCTTTCCTCCGTGAAGAAGTTTTTCGGGGTCGGGCAGCCGGTCTTTGGCCTTGAGGTGATTAATGTAGCTGGCGAAAGAGAGCAGTTGGGAATCGTTTTGACCTGCATGCCGAACGACTTGAAACAGCCGGCTTTTGTTGGATGCAGGGATGGTGAGTACGGTTCGTCCCTGATCATCGAAGTCCCAGCTCATGCCCTCGGTTTGCCCAAGGGCGGCAGCTGCTGTGAATTGGAGTGGTTTGCCTTCCTCTTGAATCAGGGTCACTGCCATTTTTCTTATATTTTCCTTGGCTCGCGGCACCAATTTCACGGTGGGGGCCATAAAGCCGAGAAACCCTCTGCCGGCATCATCGTTCCCTAGCTTGGCTACTGCCAGCTTGAGGGGCCTTGTTCCGGGCCCGACCCTAAGGGTTTGAATGATTGCCCCAAATCCTCCTGCCTTGCCCGGTATCTCGATTATCTCTCGCTTGTTTATGAAGTAGGAGAGTGCTACTCGATCTCCTTGAAGGTAGTGGCCATCGTATTTCATCCACTTTTCCGGCATGGGGCCACGCGGGTGGTTTTCCCATTTTGGGTAGTCGAAGTTTTCGTCATGCGCCCATCGCCAAGTTTGCAGACCTTCTAAGATCTGCCCTTCAATCTCGGGCACGCCTTCGCCACGTTCGCGATAATGCTGGGTACCCTTGAGATTGAGGAATCCCCCCTCCCACAGTCCCGCCTGATCCATGGTGTGGAGGTTGTAGCTGATGGCGTGCCCGTCGCCTAGTTTTACCGTGAGCACGCTCGACAGGTCTCGTCCCAGCTGCGACGCAAGGGCCGGCCCGAAGTCACGTTCCACCTGTCTGGTGACGACCGCCGCTGCATTCACCTTGGGCAAGCCTGCCAGATACTCTTTCGTGACAGGCTCGTACTTGGGTTGCATGGGTTGCATGAATTTCTCGCGGACGTAATGTATCACTTCGTAGCGCTCCTGAGGAGTCATCCAAGTCTGGGGTCCCATCAACCCGTTCCCTTTGGTCAGCGTGAGGAACATGGAGTAGGGATCTGTCCCGAATTTCAAGTCCCCCTTACCAAAGGCCCTTGCAATCGGCAGGGTGGGGGTCTTCCCGTCACCTCCATGACAATTAATGCAGAGATTGTCGTAGATAGCCCGACCGCGACTGAAAGCGGAATCGTCCAACTTCTCGAGGATGGCCCGGTGGTCTACGGAATTGCTTTTCGTCTCGGCTCCTAGTCCGGACGCCAAGAGCGAGTATACCAAGAAATGGCTAGCTGCCTTGACCATCATTTAGTTGAAATTCCTACTTGTACTTGGTTCTGACAAAGAGAAGTCACTCGCTAACTGGTCCGATCAGTTCCACGAAGTTGCCGTCGGGGTCGTGAAACACCGTGATCCGCATCTTGCCCCCGAGAGAGGCCGGGGTTTTTCCGAGAGTTTTCACCTTGGCTTTTTTCAAGCGAGCGAGGGCATCGTCCATGTCGGATACACGAAGAGTGAGATAGCTTATACCGATGGTGGAGTGAATGAACTTCTGGTCGGGCTTGGTTCCTGGACGTTTTGGGAACGTCATGATCTTCAGGCGAGCGGAGCCGGGCGCGTCTCCCAGTACGAACACCCTGACCTTAGCCGGTTGGTTGTCGGTGAGCCCGAATTGGGTCGCCTTCTCGGCCGAGGCTTCAAAACCCTTCACTTCCTTCAGACCCACTACATCGGTGTAGAACTTCACGGTGCGTTCGAGATCTTCCGCCACCATACCGATGTCGACGATTCCCTTGGCGAACTTTGCGGGTCGTCCGGGAAGAGACAGCATGCACATAGATACGAACAGCAGACTAATAATGTTTTTTTTCATGGATTTGGATGAGCGTGATAATAGGAATATTTCTGAATGTGAAAGGATTGGACTCAGGTTTTTCGAACCTTTTCCCATGGACCTGTTACAGCCAAGGTGAGTCCTCTTCCTTGAACGTTAACGAAGAGGGTGGAACCGTCTGGAGAGAAAGTAGCCCCAGCAAGTTCGCTTCCCCCGGATGAGTTGCGGGCCAGTTTGTAGAACTTTCCCTTGGGAGTGACGCCGACCAAGTATTGCTTGCCGCCTCCGTCCTCGCAGAGGATTACGTCGCCCCACGGGGCCACGGTAAGGTTGTCGCAGTTGTCGACTATGTCTTTATTGTTCGGTTCGGCGAAGAGTTCTAGCTCGTCGCCCCCAAGTTTCCATACCTGTCCGTATTTCTTTTTTCCGCCGTTTGTGCAAGTGAAGTAGATCCCGTTATTGCCGTACCACATGCCCTCGCCTCTGGCGAATCGGGCGGCGCCTGCTGCAAAGCCTCGGAACCTGAGGTCGTCCTTGGGAGAGTCGACATCGTCCATATCCATCCATGTGACCGCGATCTTTTCGCCGAGACGGACGGTGGTTTTGTCCCAATTGCGGGTGTCCAGACTCTTTTTTCCCTTTGCCACGAGGGCTTGGAGCTTTCCCCCTTTGGCTAGCTTGCCCGCAACTTTGGGAAGGAAGCGGTAGATCAACCCGTCGTGGCGATCTTCGGTTTCATAGACGTAACCGGTTTCGGGATCAACGGCGATGGCCTCGTGGTTGAAGCGGCCCATGCCCTTGAGCGGGATGGGGTCGGCGAGTTTTGGTTGGTCGGTCGCCGGTACTTCGAAGCACCAACCATGATCCACTGAGCAAAGTTTTCCAGCTTTTTCAACGGTTTCCTCACAGGTCACCCAACTATCCCAAGGAGTTGGACCGCCTGCGCAGTTTCGGATTGTGCCGGCTAGACTCATGAATTGCCGGACTAGTTTCTGTTCTTTTGTGTCGTAGACTACCGTTGTAGTTCCGCCAAGGGCAGGGGCTGCCTTACCCGGGTCATACATTTTTTTGCGCAATTCCGGGGTGAGGTTTTTGTTCAAAGAACCAAACGCACCGTTTTTTCCGCCCGAACCGGCATTCAGCTCATGGTTTCGGACGAGCAAGGTGAGACCGTCCGGACCCTTGAAGGTTGCCATGCCGTCGGGGGCTCCAGGCAAGGTAAGTCCATCGTCCATTTTTTCACCGGCTCTGCCAATGATTTTATAGGAAAAGCCCTTTGGCAGGTCGATCACGTCTTCCGGATCGGATCGAAGGTCGCCATAACCGTTTATTGCTTGGCTGTCTTTTTTGTCGGCGAATGCGCTGAACGACCGGAGGCCGGCGAAACCGATTGCCGTGGCTGAGGCGTTAAGGAGGAATTGGCGTCTTGCTTTCATGATATCTTGGTTATTGGAAAGGTGCTGGCTAGTATCACTTGTTCATCAATCTCGATTAGGATCGAGTAATTGCCCGCTACCTCGAACTTGAGGCGTTGGATATCGTTTATTAGGTTTATCCTGTGATGGGGTCCGGGCGACTCGAATTCTTTCTCGATGATAGTCCGCGGAGATTCTTCCGACATGGGAATGCCAATCGTAATCTTGAGATCGTGCTTGCCTGCGGTCAAGTCTGAGAAGGACAGAAACCAGATCATGCGCGGGTGCACCACGGGGAACTCCTTGGCCCGCAGGTTGGAGAAGATTCCGAGCAGGGTGTGTTTGCCCGTGGCCGGATCGACATAGACGGAATCGCAGGTTATCCATGCGAGAATTTGTGGTTTTGTTGACATCGACTTTTTAGTTGGCCGACAAGCCGCTGCGGACGAGTAGCGCATCGGGGTCGGGGTCGCGCCCCATGAAGTCGCGGAAGAGTTCGTCGGCCGGTTTCGAGTTTCCCTTGCTAAGGATGCATTCGCGGAAGGATCGCCCGGTTTCGCCATTCATTACACCTTCCTTCTTGAAGCGAGTGAAGGCGTCCGCGTCGAGGACCTCTGCCCACTTGTACGAATAGTAAGCGCATGCATAACCCACGGGACTGCCGAAGAGGTGACTGAAGCGGCGCACCATGCTGGGCGGTTTTGTTTTGCGCTTTGCGACGTATCCTTGGAGAATTTGGCTAAGCGAATCGTCCAGATTGTCGTAACCGGATACGGACAGTTTTCGGTGCAGTTCCAAGTCCATCTTCCCAAGGCATAACTGTCGCATCATTGCATTGGCCGTCATGTAGTTTCGTGCTCGTAACATTTTTTCGAAGAGTTCGTCCGGGATCGCCTCGCCTGTCTCATAATGGAGGGCGAAGAGATCGAGACTATCTCTTTCCCAGCACCAGTTCTCCATGATTTGGGAGGGAAGCTCAACAAAGTCCCAAGCCACGTTTACGCCGCTAAGACTCTTGTGCTTAACTTCGCTGCATAGATGGTGAAGCAAGTGTCCGAATTCATGAAATACGGTTTCAACCTCACGATGGGTGAGCAGAGCGGGCTTGCCCTCCGTCGAGGCGGTCATATTTCCGCACATGAGTCCGAGATGTGGACCTAGAGCGGAACTGTCTTCCTCCGGTTCTCCTGTTTTCAAGAAATTCATCCATGCACCCGCCCGTTTGCTTTCGCGTGGATGCCAGTCGGCATAGAATGATCCCATGTGCCTGCCGCTTTCGTTATCGTATATCTCGTAGAATTTAACTTCGGGGTGCCAGACGGGGACGGTTTTTTTCTCGTCTCCATCAAGCAAGTTGGCAGGTTGATCATTAAATCTTGTTGAGCGTTCCTCGATACGGAGTCCGAAAATATTGGAAACCAGAGAGAACATCCCCGAGAGCACTGAACCTAAAGGGAAGTATGGGCGCAGTTCCTCTTCATCAAAGGCATACAAGTCCTGCTTTTGCTTTTCCGCCCAATAAGATACTTCCCAAGGTTCCAATAAACTGTTTTCACTTTCCGTTTTTTGTGCCCTGTATGCTTCCAGCTGTTTGTTTTCCCGGGAAAATGCTTCTGCTGTTTTGTCTCTCAGGTCGGAAACGAAGGCATCGGCCTTTTGGCCATTCTTGGCCATGCGGCGAGAAAGCGCCACTTCGGCAAAATCATCTTTTCCGAGCAAGGTCGCTTTCTCCAGTCGCAGGTTGAGAATTTGGTCGATGACCTCGGTGTTTTCCCATTCGCCCTGCCAACCGATCTTGGTCGAAGCTTCCCATATTTCTTTCCTTATGGAGTCGTCTTCCAAATATTCTAGTACAGGAGAGATGGAAGGCGCTTGCAAGGTGAAGCGCCAGCAGGGTTCGTCGCCCTCCTTTTGTTCAAGCTTGTCTCTTGCGGATTGACGGGCGGCGTCCATGGCGCTGCCGGGAAGGCCTTTCAATTTTCTCTCGTCATAGATAATGAGGTCCCAAGCATTGGTGGAATCGAGAACGTTCTCGGAGAACTTTTGTGTGATTTTCGCTAATTCTTCCGAGATGACTTCCAACCTGTCTCGCTTCTCTTGAGAAAGGTCGGCTCCCGCCTCTCGGAAGTCAGACATGGTTTCCTCGAAAAGACGTTTGTCAGTATCCCTCAAGTTTTTCGCTTCGTCCGTTTCCGCGAAAGCCTGCAAGGCAGACCAGAGTTCGGGGTCCAAGGCGATTTTTGCTTCGAAGGCCGAGACTGTCGGAAGCATTTTATTGTGGGCCACTCGAAGCTCTTCGGAATTGCAGACGGAATCAAGGTGCGACACCTTCCCCCAGCAGTCGTCGAGCCCGGCTGTTGCATGCTCCAAGGCTTTTACCACGTTTTCGAAGGTTACTGCGCTTGGACCGAGGGCACGTATTTTGGCGAGGTTCTTCTCGGCAAGCTCAATGGCCAGAGTGGTGTCCGCTTCTATGCGGTCAGGAGTAAGCTGTGACCAGTCGGGGTAAAAGGAATCGTCGAGGAAAGGGTTGCTCATATTGTTTATGTGTATTTGTTGTGAAAATTTGGTGTGATCAGTTCACGCAAAACTGCAGGATACGAGCGGCAGAAGTCTTTCCCTCGGTCGTGCCTTTTTCGGAAAGGGTCAAGCTGAGGGTGTGCTTGCCGGGCTTCAAGTCGTGGGCGAACATTATGCTTCTAGGATAGTGTAGACCGCGACTGTATCGATGTCCTAGCGTAACCGTTCCCATGACCTTGCCGTCGATGTCGAATTCCAAGATTCCCGCATCGGGCCCTGCCAGCACGAAGGCTCCTATTGCGGAACCTTCGAAGTTAACGGTGGCGGTCGAGCCCGGTTTTTCCGAATGCAGAAGAGGCTTGCCGAGATAGCGTCCGCGCTTCCCGCCGGACAGCTTTTTCCATTCCGGCTCGCTCCACCTCCAGCCACTTTTCAGCTTCGCCTTTTCCGGAGAAAGGAATCGTCCTCTTGTGTAACTGTACGGGTTGAAGAGCTTTTCGGGGACGGGGTGGGGGATAGCTTTTTTCGCAAGCGGTCTTTTCCAAGACTTTTTCAGCATGCTTGCTGACATATCGGCTGCAAGCTGGTTGCCGGGTTTCTTGGGGTGAGTGCCCCCGAACTTAGACCAGGTGAAAGTGCCCGACTCTATGCGGTCGGCCAGTTCCTTGGCTAGATGCACTGAGGATACGCCGTAGTGTTCCAGCACTTCCTGGTGTGCGGCCATGGGCAGGGGTTGTTTGTCTTCCTGCAGCTGCTTGAGCATACCGGGATTCACGAAATAGGTAACCACCACGTCTGCGTTGGGATTGTGAGTACGCAAGTGGCGAAGTATTCCTTCCATTCCGCGTTGAGCGGCTTCGCGGGAATGTCCGGCGTCCTGATCGTCATTCACCGCAAACTCCACGAAGAGCAAGTCTACCGGCCCGTGGTCCAGAACGTCTCGTTGGAGGCGAAAGGCGCCCGTGGTGGAGCAAGTGGAAGAAATGCCTGCGTTGGTGAAGGTGAACTCGGTTTGCGGGAAGTGCTTTTGGAGCCACTCCCACAGGATCGGTCGATATCCGTTCATTTCCGTTATGGAGCCGCCCATGAAGGCTACGTGCCCCTTCTTTTTCTTTTCGAAGACGAGGCGAGAATTGTCGAAGTTTCCGCGCAGGAGTAGGTTAGTTTTGGACTTTTCTTTCTCCGCAAATGAGTAAACGGCAAACGAAACGGCGCATAGGATGAGTATTGTGTTCTTTAGATTCATATTTTGGAAAGTTTTTCAGTCTTGTTTACCCAACGCGAGAGCTTCCTTGGCTAATTTTGTGATTTCGTCGAAGCGTTCTTCTTTCAGCAAATTTCCTGCCACCAGCCAGGAGCCGCCTACGGCCAGCACTTGGGGTAGTGCCCAGTAGGCGGGAGCCTTCTCCAAGGTAATGCTTCCCGTCGGAACGAACCGGACGCCTTCCGCCTTGAAGGGAGCGATTAGGGCCTTCAGGAAAGCGGCCCCGCCCGCGGGTTCGGCGGGAAAAAATTTCAGGTTTTTGCAACCTAAGGACAGAGCCCTGCTTACCTCAGTAGGCGTAAGCACTCCGGGAAACAAGGGAAACCTCGATCGAATGCAGGTTCCTAGCACTGCTTCGTCCAGTCCGGGAGACACCCCGAAGTCGATTCCGTCGTCGATAAGTTCCGGTATCACGGTGGCATCTAGGATAGTGCCCGCACCCAGCAGCATGTCGGGAAAGCGCTTGCGGGTTTCCCGAAGCGCTTCCCGAGCAGCTTCCGTGCGTAGGGTGATTTCCAACAGGTTCATTCCACCTTCCAAGAGGGCTTCCGCCATGCGCGGGCCGTCGTCCGGTTCGGATACGACCGCCACTGGCATTACTCGGTTTTCCCGAATTCGGTTTACGATGGAAGAATCTTCGCTCATTCTATTTGCCTGCGTAGGGGGGGAAGCTTGCTTGAGCAAGCGGTTTCGTCCGATCGCAACCTTTTCATCTTTCGAAAATCTTCTTATGAATCTCATTTGCATTTTGCAAACTTCAGTACCGAAAGTTTCCTAGGACACTTTTTCGTCACTGCTTAAATATGACCTCCGACTATGTTAAGATCGCCCGACTTAAGGATGTTCCCGCCTTGCGCGAGCGTCTAAAAGCACTCGATCTCAATCTACCTGTGGACGATGAGGTTCTGACCGCCGAATCTTATTCCTCCTTGGCACAACCCATCGAAGTGAGCGGGGTAACCGTGGGCAACCGCTGGTGCATTCAACCCATGGAGGGATGGGACGCCAATCGCGACGGTTCTCCCACCGATTTCACCATCCGACGCTGGCGTAACTTCGGTCTCAGCGGTGCCAAGCTTATCTGGGGCGGAGAGGCTGCCGCCGTACAACCAGATGGCCGGGCCAACCCGAACCAGACTCTTGCCACCTCCGCAAACGAGGAGGGTCTCCGGCAACTTCTCACCACTCTCAACGAAGCCCATATCGAAAGCTTCGGCACCACCGAAGATCTTCTTGTCGGTCTACAGCTTACCCACTCAGGGCGTTTCTGCCGCCCCAACGACAAGGTGCGCTGGGAGCCCCGTATTGCCTTCCATCACCCCTTACTCGACGAGAAGTACGGGATCGATCCCGAGGACGATTCCATCGTCTGGACTGATGACGATTTGACGCGACTAATCGATACCTACGTCGAATCGGCTCGGCTTGCCCAAAAGGTCGGTTTTCGCTTCGTCGACGTAAAGGCCTGCCACGGTTACCTCCTGCACGAGTTCCTGTCCGCCCGGTCTCGCCTCGGGCCTTTCGGCGGAGATTTCGAGGGCCGTACGCGCTTGCTCAAGACCATCATCGCCCGCATTCGGGAGGAAATCCCCGAGCTCATAGTCGGCGTGCGTCTAAGTTTTTTCGACACCGTCCCCTTCAAGACCAGCACGGAAACCGGTCGCCCGATGGATTTTTCCGACCACCTGCCTTATCGCCACGGCTTCGGAGTGGACGAAAACGATCCCTTGCAACCGGACCTCGCCGAGCCACTCCGCCTTGTTGCCGACCTTAAGCAAGCGGGTGTGGGTCTCGTCAACCTCAGTTGCGGTAGTCCCTATTCTAACCCTCACGTCCAGCGCCCCGCCATCTTCCCACCCAGCGATGGGTACCAACCGCCCGAGGATCCCCTAGTTGGCGTAGCTCGTCAGATGAATGCTGTGCGCGAGTGCAAAAACGCCTTTCCGGATATTCCTTTGGTTGGCACCGGCTACACCTACCTGCAGGATTATTTGCCCCATGTCGCTCAAGCCGCCGTTCAGGAAAACTGGGTAGACTTCGTGGGTCTTGGACGTATGGTGCTATCCTATCCCCGATTCCCCGCCGACGTGCTTGAACATGGAGCCCTGCAGCGTCGTTACATTTGCCGCACTTTCAGTGACTGCACCACGGCTCCTCGCAACGGCATGCTCTCCGGTTGCTTCCCCTTAGACCCTTTTTACAAAAAACTTCCAGAGGCCGCTCAAGTAAAGCAGATCAAGAAGGATCTAGCTTCGGGCTGAAATATCGGAGCGACAAGTTTTCCTTCGTCTTAACTCAGTTATTACACCCCGCCTTAGGGCTTGGCAGTTTAGTCTTCTGCGGGGGATTCGTCCTTCTGTTGTTAGTTTACCGGCTGGCTTTGAAGCCGATTCGTAAATCAAGGTCCATGGGGCGGAAAATCATTCATCGAGTTCTCTCCATATTTTGATTTACAGGATTCTATCAATGTTCAATTAAATGCTTAAGTCGTAGTCGGCGCCTTTTCTTAAATTAACGGAGCCGGGCGGACTCCGTAAAGCTGAGGTAATTAGGCGTTTCCTTAATAGTTGGCTCCGTTGATGGCGACCTTAGCCTAGAAGGGCATGGGCACTTAGGTGTTATATTGCCTGAAGGCGAAATAGAATAGAAATAGGCATTCTATTAGATGTCTACTCTCAGGAGAGTCCCTTTATTTTCTGAGAATACGACTTGATGATGCTTGTTATGCGGCATTTTCAACTTGGGATCGTTTATCTTTGCTCCGAGGTGGCGACTTTATAGGTTTTTTTGAAAAAATAACTAAAGCCTTCTGTACCCCGTCCGACTATACTCCTTAGCCGCAAGGATGTGGCCGGAGCATTCAACCAAGATTTCGTCTACAGGGAGGTGGACGTGAATCCTGATCACCAGTGTCGATTCCCTTTCGTTAGGGAGCAGGTGCCGAACAGATTCATGGAAACCCGTATAGACTGTATAGCCACATCCCATTCGCCCCCAAGGAGTTTATTCTTGCGTGGTGTGAATGTGACAAGTGACTTTCGCCTTTCTATATTTGATTCCCGATTTATTCGGCAGGTTCCTCGGAATGTCTCGACACATAGCTCTAGGAAAGAAAACACAAATGGAATCCATCCAAAACGAATCCGGAAGCATCGTGAACTTCTCCCGTCCCGTGCCTTCTGCACTTGATCTCGATACGAATGATGAGGAAATAGCCGCAGTCGGCCTCAAAGAAGGTTTGAATGAGCAGCTCGCTCCCAACGAGATCGGTCGCTGGGTGCGGAAACTGATAGATATGGACGAAGGAGACGCTCTCAAGCGTGGCCGCGTCCTAGCCGAAGATTCAGCTTGGCCTCAAGTCGATGCTCTCGACCTGACCGCCGAACGAATTCTGGCTCACGAGGAATTCTAAATCCTCTAAAAGCAATAGATCAAATTTTCGCAATAGGCGCTTGAGGTAGAAGCTTCGGGATCGATCGGGAAACGATCGTTCCCGATTATCTTCTGAACGCCCTAACCGCAATGACCCGGCTTGTAGCGATATTGTCGCGTGAATTTCTTCTTGAACCCCACCGGTTTGACGGTTGCCCCCGTCTCCCTAGCCACTGCTCGATGGCTTGTCGGCTCAGAATTATACTTTTTTCGGGAAATCGAACTCGATTAGTTCCGCCCGTCCCTCCTCCACCTCCGACCATTTTTGGCATGGTATCTTTAGAACCACTATGCCACTGGTGGGCACATTCCCTATGGAGAGGTTGCCCAATAGGTGGGCCAACCAAGTTATGGTGGGGTTGTGGGCGATGACTAGCGCGGACATCCTGTCGTCTTCCAGCTCATGAATGTAGTCGAGCATTTCCGAGGGCGAGGACTCGTAGAGCTTCGGTTCGAGAATGATATCTTTCGCATATCCCCATTCCTTGGCCAAAATGGCGGCGGTGGTACGGGCTCGGACTGCGGCGCTTGATAGGATGATATCCGCGGTGCGGTGCTTTTGGGCTAACCTTTGCCCCATCTCGGGTGCATCGCGTTCGCCGCGATCGTTGAGAGGTCGCTCGAAGTCGGAGATACCCGAGTCGTTCCAAGATGATTTCGCGTGCCTGCCGAGGAATAGGGTTTTCATTCAGCTTACCTTGCCGGAATCGTTTTCCGAAAGCAAGCGGGGTGGTAATAAATCCTACGTTTTCGCGTTGCGCAGAGAATGTTTCAGGGCGATGATGTAGTTGTGAATCTTACACGCATACTAGGTTTTGTTTTGGTACTTTCCCTAATGGGTTGTGGTTCAGACGGTCCCGAAAAGGCCAAGCCTTTTTCGACTGATTCTACTCCGAATCTGGCAGTTTCGCGTGAGCCAATCACTGAGGCGCCGGATTTGACCTACATTCCGGGATCGGATCGCGACGCAAGCGAGATCATGCGTGATTTTGGGCAACCCATAAGCACGCTACCCGTTATGGACTCCAACCAATCGGTCATGGGACCAGATGGAAAAGTCTATGCCCCCGGTGATGAAGGTGTCTTGTTCACGGGCAAACTGAGGGAGCTTTATCCCGACGGGAGACCCGCTTTCGAGTCTTCTTACCTAGAAGGAGTCCCTCATGGCAACCAGTTGCGTTGGCACGAGAGCGGTCATCTGGCCTTGGAATCTTTGTTTGAGGATGGTCGTCTGGTGGGCATGAAGACACGATGGTGGCCGGATGGTCGCAAGCGCGAGGAGGAGTACTGGAGCGACGGTCGTTTTCGCGGAAGACGTCTCTGGGACTCGGATGGTCGCCTGACTCGCGAAGAGTTGGTGAATTTCTGACGTATCAGCCACCCTCATCGGGTTTGCTCGATGATATTTTCGAGGTAATCTCTTAGAGCATTCAAGCGAATCACTGAAAGATTTTCAAAAGCACCGCTTTCCTCGATTTTCCTGACGGCCTGAAATTNGTGGTCGTGCATNTCATTTGGAGTAACAGCAACGAGATATTNAGCTTCTAGGCGATAGGCGGTATCTCCAAGAACGCGGGTCAATTCGAATTCCTTTNCTGAATACCAATGGAAGACTGCCTCCATCCCAAGGTTTATTTNGGGAATCCAGAAATCGGTTTGGTTGGGAGAATNGTTCAATGAGAACAGTAATTTGTTTTTGTCGAGTTGTTGTCGACATNCACTGAGTAAGTCGGAAATACTTTGGCCGTGGTTTTGAATGAATTCTTGGTCTCTCTTTATTAGAGATTCAAGGTATTGAGATACCTTTCCGTTGAAAATCGATTGGGCTCGCTCGATAACGAACTCCCGAAGCTTCGAATCCGGGTTGAGCTGTCGTAAAATTGAGTCCGAGTTCGGGGGCGAGGTTTCGAGGGCTTTCTTTTCGTTTTGTCGTTCGCGTACTACGGCGTCTAGGTCAACGGGAAAGGTTATTGCCATCGTACCGAGGTTGAAACTTCCTTCCCTGTTCCTAATTTCTGCTATTCTTTCCCTAAACAAAGTTGCAAGAACGATGACCTCGGGGCATTTGGCATAGCCATGCGAACGGAAATTTTTCACCTACTCTCGAAAACACCTGACACCTTGTTGGAGGCGGTCGTAGGGAGTATCGATCCGATCGGATGACAGAAGCAATCTCTTTAAGGAGATCACGATCGTCGCTCCAATTCTTACGAGCTATGCGAAAAGAACTTCCACCATCGGCGGGGGGGCATTCCGGAGGTCGAGGGAGCGCCGGCTACGTTCAGTCGGCTTTTTCTTCCTTTTTCGATTCTTCCATACTGTCTGAGGCTTTCGGTTCTTCTTCGCTGTCTTCAGCTGTGACATCGGCTTCTTTAGCCGGAGTTTCTTTTGCTTCATCCGTGGTTTCGGGAGCTTCCTCTTCCGCATCTTTGGAGGCATCCTCAGAGGCTTTAGATTCTTCTTCTGAAGTTTTCTTTTCGCTAACTTCAGCAGTTTCGTCTGCTTCTTCCGTAGTCTCGGCTGCTTTCTTTTCCGTTTCGTCGGAGGCTTTCACTTCCTTTTCAGAGGGGACTTTCTCCGTGACCTCTTTTTCAGCTGACAGTTCCGATTCGGGCTCAGGCTTAGGTTCCGGCTCGGGAACAGGAACCGTTTCCTCGACCTTTTCCTCCTCGGTTTTGGGTGCGGATTTGGCTTTTGCCAGAGTTTTCTCCGGATTGCGTTTCCAGCGTGCTACGGTGGCCGTTGCCTCGGCAATGTGATGACCAGCATAGCGTTCTTCAGACTTTAGTACTTTGCGTGCGATTCGCAGGTTCATGATAAATAAGCGATTGCGGATATTGAAAAGGATACTGACATTAACAAAACAATTGCTCTAGGCAAGCGTTCAGTTACTCTTGTTTTTTGTGAAGTTGTCCTTTTTGTTTTGTTTTTTGCCCGTTTTTTCCATTCTAGGGTTGTTTTCGTCGGCTAATTTTTCCATGGCGCAGACGGTGACTCCTGCTTCGGTCACTCCCCCGCCTTCGCCTGTTAGTCCCTTGCTTCCCCTTGAAAAGCCCGCAATTCCCGGGGCGACTTTAAGCGTCCAGGATCCGACGAAGGCTCCCGAAAAAACCGCTTACGAGGTACTTCGCGTGCTTTCTCCGGGTGTCTTCGACGTGACTGTGGAAAAATTTCAAGTACGTTTTCGAGCTTGGGGAGTGGGTTTTCCCAAGAGAGATCAACCGGGTTTTCGAGAAGCCCTACGCTTTACCGAACAGCAATTGCTTCCTTCTAAGGTTCAGCTTATTATTAAACAACAGTTCGACCTTAAAAATTTGAAACTCGTTGATATTTTGTCCGTCGGCAGCCAAACGACATTCAGTCGTCAGGCAATTTTGTCGGGCCATGGTTGGCATTTGGAAAAGGAGACGAATCGATACGGACCGTTTACTTTGGCTCAAATGAAAGCTAAGAGAATGGTTTTGGGCGTATGGAGAACACCCTTAGCTTACACACAAGCCGATGATGCTTCTGCCATGCCGATGCCCAAGCCCAAGCTTCCGGGAGCCTTGTTTCGTCAACAGCAGGGAGTGCCCACCGCAGGCATCTCGTATTGGGTATCTTCTCTGGGCAAGGTTCACCGACCCGGTTGCGCATTTTATCGCAAGGGGAGGGGATTGATTTCCAACGCTCCTCAAGGCTATGATTGTCGTATTTGCGGTGGCCGAAACGGTAAGGGTACCCGGTAGGGCGTCTACCTTTCGGCGACTTAATATGCGAGACCTTCCAGTGCCTTGCCTATTCTGAAGGCTGCTACCGCGGAGATTCCGCCGACGAGCAACATCACCATCCACGAACCAAGCCACGGTCGCTCCGTCAGTCGTGTCATGCGTTTTGTGGCCAGCTTCGTGAGCAGTACGAGCTGCCTTCACATCATGTTTTCGGTAAGCTTGCTTTGCTTTAACCAACCTTCTGTGAGCTTTACTTTTTTTTGTTTCCCCGTTTACAACTCGATGAAGTTTATCAATGATATTGAATTTCTCGCACACGATAACTCCAAGGTTTTTCCATGAATAATCGATTTTTTTTCGTTTTCCTCTCATTATTTTTTTACTTGTGCGGCGTATTGCTTGCCAAAGAAGACAAGGCGGCGAGCGTATCCAAGAAGGACGCCGAAGTCTTGGAAGCCTTGGGGGCGTCCGTGGGAACCCATTTTCACAAATTCGGTTTTGATGATACGGAGATGAAGTTTTTCCTCAAAGGTTTGCGAAAGGGGCTTGCGGGGGAAGTTAAAGAAGAACGGATTCGAAGTATGGGACCCCGTATTCAGGCTTTCATGCGTCCTCGGATGAAGGCGGCGCAAGCCCGAGACCGCGAAGAAGAAAAAAAGCTTATGGGGAACTTGCGCGTACCGATGAATCTTGAAATTCAAACTTCGGATGGACAAAAGACGACGCTTGGCGATTTGGCCAAGGGCAAGAAGGGAGTCTTGCTGGATTTTTGGGCATCTTGGTGTGGACCGTGTATGAATTTGATGCCCGAACTAGAAAAAAAGGCAAAACAGCTAGGCCCCAAAGGAATTGTAGTTGCAGGTATGAACACTGAAAACGCAGGCAAGGCCGAGAGCGTACGCAAAAAGCGTAAAATTGCATTTTCTTGGTTGGTGGAACCCGATGGCAGACCCTTAAGCCAAATGCTGAAAATCAACTCGATACCCCGTATGATTCTTATCGCTCCCGATGGTAAAGTTTTATTTAATGGCCATCCTATGGACGATGAATTGGTTTCCACTTTGGGTGACCTTGGAGTGAACTGACTTGATTTCAATGATCAAGGAATTCCCTCTTTCTCTATTTATTGCGTGTTTTTTCGTCGCTGTTAATGGTCTTGTTTCGGCGGCGCCAAGCACCGCCGACCAGACTCTTTTGAGAAGAGCTCAAATCCAGTTTCAAAAACATGGTGGCGTTTGTATTTGCAAAGATTGCCGCTTCCTCAGGGAACAACTAAAAGCCCGTAAACTTATCCCGGGCAAACTGGGCGAACGACCTGACGGGAGACCCCTCTTCGAAGGTCCTGGGCTTAAGCGACCGAAATCTCCTCCCCCCCGTCCGGCCCCGGCAAAAGTTACGCAAATACCTAAACCTTTGGTCATTTACAAAGTGACCGTAGGCCGGCCTCTACAACCTTTTCGCAATATAGTATTTCCGCCAATGGCTCGAATTCCGCCCGTGTTGATTCCACCGATTCGGACTCCATCTCTTAGTCCTCTAAACACTAATGTGGTGACTAAACCCTTAAAAAGAAATACACACGGACTTCGCATCCCCGACCCACGTCCCCGTGCTCTTGCCCATCTTGCTACGCATCCCAGTCCTTCCGTGCCACCTGGTTCTCCTTCCGGATTCCCTCCGTCTTCCCGTACTTCCAGACCTTCACGCAACTTGAGTCCTCCTTTCATAGTAACCTCCGGAGATGCAACAGGCTTGCCCGGGCGAACTATTAGTATCCCCGTTCAAACGGGAGAAAGCGGTGCTCTTCCCGGTCGCCCTGTGTCTATTCCTTCTCTTCAGAATTTACCCGGACGACCCGTTACATCGCTAGACCCGGGTGGATTGCCGGCGCAACCTCGCCCTACCGCTTTACCCCAACGCCCGGTTGCCAATCCACAGTCTCCCGGCGATGCTCTGCAAGTCAAGATACGGGAATTAATTCAAAAAGGCGTTCCTCCTGCCGCCATAAACAGGCAGACGGGTATTGTGAGAATGAATCTGCAAGGGCAGTACTTGGATGCCGGGGGAAGCGTGATCGTCGGGCGTAGACAGCGCTGAAGCTTCCTTCAAACATCCACTACCTTTTGTCTATGAACGGTTCGCCGTCGGGTTCCCTCATTTGGCGTAGGAATTTACCCTTGTTGAATTAAAGCTCTTGTGTCTAATGATTTCCGTCGTCGTGCCTTCGCTGCCAAATTCAACTCTTATAAATTCCTCGTACGATTTCAGAGGGTGTAATTAAATTTATATCTTGGACTTTTTTTGCAGATGGCAAGTTCGAGTTCCAATTATTGGGTAGGATACGAAGGCTTTGATTTCTTAACCATGGATTTGTGAGTTTGAAATTTATTTGTTCAAGGTTATATAATTATTTCTTTTGAAATTATGCATAACTCTACACTGAACTTTCCTCCTTTTTCACTTTCACGCCTTATGACTACTTGTTTTGGTCATGGAGAAGAACATGGTGACAGGCTCTGCATATTGATTGATCTTCCAGACCTCTCCTTAATGCATGACCTTGCCTTTTTAAACGACGAAGATTTTGCCGTCCAGAAATACGGCTACGAAATTTTCCACAAAGGTTTCACCGAGGAGTTATTGGCCGAATTGAACTATCTTCAAAATGATTTCTTCGCGTTTAAAACAACTGGTGGCAGCAATTTGGATCCTGACGACATCGTTGCTGATGCAAATGGAACCGACCTCAGCTTTGAACGAGACATCTACCCGAAATACGACCTTATTTTAGCGATTACCGATTATTCCTTGACTGCGCCCCTTACGGCCATGGCCAAAAAGTACGGTTTTCGGGGAGCTACTCTGCACGGGGTTAACCCAA
>PCBO01000027.1 GCA_002730975.1 Opitutia bacterium | reverse complement strand
CACGCGAATGCGCGTCAACGATCTTGATCAAACAGTTGCTTTTTACCAAAAGGTCTTCCAATTTGAAGTGACTAAGCGGCACGAGTCTCCACGTGGCTCAAAACTCGTGTTTCTCGCTGTTCCGAACAGCGACGAGGAAATCGAAATCACATATTACCCCGATTCTGGTTCAGTCAAAGTACAAGAAGATCTTATGCACCTTGCATTCGAGGTTCAGAATATGGATTCGTTTGCTGAACACATTCAATCATTGGGAGTGGAATTCAGTGATGGTCCCACACAAAGTTCCAGTGGTTCGATTTTCGCTTTTGTAGATGCTCCTGAAGGCTACGAAATAGAAATCATTCAGCGGCCGGAGGAGATCTGACTTTCCACTCAAAGCTCTTCATTCATAAGCTTTAGGACATCTTCGATCCGTTCACCTCTCAATGGTTTCAACTACACCTGCCATAGTTGTCATGGGTGTCTCCGGATGTGGGAAAAGCACAATCGGCTCCGCTCTCGCCGAACGCCTCGGGTGTCCTTTTCTCGAAGGCGATGATTTTCACTCCAGTGAAAACAAAGTCAAAATGGGTGATGGCATTCCTTTGAATGATCATGACAGAAAGGGATGGATTATGGCCATTCGGGACGCCTTGGAGAGAGACTCGAATCCTGTAATCGTCTCATGTTCCGCACTCAAGCAAAAGTACAGGTATTTTTTTTCTGAACTGCGTCGCCCAGTAGTCTACATTCATCTTACCGGAGATCGCTCATTGCTGGAGAAACGGATTGAGAACAGATCCGGACACTTCTTCGACTCAAAATTGCTTGATAGCCAAATTGAAACACTTGAACTTCCTTCGGATGATGAGCTTGCCGTTAGCATAGAAATTTCAGATACTATTGAAAATATCGTGAACTCCTGTGTCCACGGTTTAAAAGCATACCTTCCTACCTCACCAAGATAAGCCTCCATGCATCACATGAAAATTACTCTCATTCGCTATGCCATCGTAAGTGGTTTTTTATTTATCTTCGGTCTCTCATCCGGATGCGTTAACCAGTCCGGCGACGACGTCAACCAAGCCAACGACAACGATTACCAGTCCGGAGACGACGTCAACCAGTCCGGCGAAGATCGTTACCAATCCGGTGAAGAAGATGCAAACTCCACTAATTCAGCAGAGAACAAGGGTATGTCCGAAAAAGAATGGAAATCTGTCTTCGACGGCAAAACACTGGGAGATTGGAAAGTCACCGACTATGCAGGAAAAGGTGAAGTAAGCTTCGATGAAAACGGGAGTCTAGTTCTCGGAATGGGCATCGAGTTGACAGGAGTTCACTTACCAGGCGGTGGTGATTACCCTAATATTGATTATGAAATTGCCCTTCAAGCAAAACGCGAACAAGGCGGCGATTTTTTCTGTGGGCTTACTTTTCCATACTCAGACTCCAATGCCACCCTCATTCTCGGTGGATGGGGCGGAGCTCTCGTCGGTATCTCAAGTATTGATGACTTCGATGCATCCGAAAATGAAACGGGAGACGTATATGTCTTTGAAGAAAATCGCTGGTACGACGTTCGCCTTCGTGTCACTGAAGCCAAGCTGGAGGCATGGATCGATGATAAGAAAATAATCGACTGCGAAGTCGGCAACCGTAAGATCAGCATGCGTTCTGGTGAAGTCGAGCTAGCCGCTCCGCTTGGCCTTTGCAGTTATGCCACTACAGGAGTAATTCGCAAAATGCGCATCCGCAAATTAACCCATTGAAAATTCAAACCAAAAATAAAAGTAGGCGCGCCAACAAAAAATCTAAACTTCACCCTTAATTAACTACCATGAAATCTATCCGTATTGTCTCTCTCGTTTCGTTAACGCTAATCGCCACCGCGACATTCGCCCAAAATCAGGGTGCCAAACCAGTGGCAACTACAGCTCCTCAGCAAAAGCTGGAGCTAGTCAAGGTCGCCTCTCTCAATACAATTGAATCCAATCAAGAGTTTCAGAAAAACGTACAGCTCGTTCAACAACAGCGCACCTTAGCCGTTCAGTTACTCTCAAAACTTCAGAATGAGCAAGACGAACAAAAGCACGCTGAATTGAAGAAGCAATTGGCAGATCTTCAAGCCAAACTGAATGAGAACAACCAGTTGATGTTCAAAACCTATGGCTTCACACTAAATCGTAATTACGTCTTGACCGTTGAAAAGGCTCATGTCCATATGTGGGTAACAGCCGAGGAAGCGGCTGCTATAAAGTCTCGTACTGCAACCACAGACAAGACTGAGAAAGGTAATGAAAAAAATGAAGATGGCAAAAAGCCCGGCGGTCTTCGTGGTCTTTTTGGAGGAAACAAAAAGAAGTAAGTCTAGACTTCAGAATTTTCTGATTTAACTGTATAGGAACTTTTTCAACTGAGATATTCGATTCCGTTAAGACCAATTTTTCTTAGTCGATATCCTGCCAAGCGTAACTACTGTAACGATAAAACCTTCTAGGTGATATTGAGGAGTCCCTATAGTAAATCCATTCACCGGGTTCTGCTTGATAGAGGTTGGGGTATATAAAAGAACTTGTCCATAGCCAACCCAACAAGGGGTCGTAAAGCCAAAGTGAGTTAGTATTGGTATTCTCACTTTCACGGTAAATCCATCCATGGTACTCGTGATATATCCACCCTGTATAAGTATCATAATAGTTGCCGAACCAAGCGAAGTATCGCCAACCGTCACCTAAATGCTCGGCGAAATTCCAAGTGTGTTCGGCATGGTCGAGTACGTAAACGCGAACACTGACAGGAGAGGTAGTAAGATTACCGTCGGACAGGGTAACGGAAATGTCATAAACGTTGTCAAGTCCGGCGTCTGCTGGGAATTCGAAGTCTGGAGCAACCTTGAAAGAAAGAAAGCCTGAGGTGGCATTCAAATCAAATATTTGGAAATCTCCCTCTTCTTGAAGATTGAAGGTAACAGTATCACCGTCTTCGTCCTCAGCAGCGAATGTGAGAATCGAGGAATTATTTTCCGTTACATTTACCTGAACAGCACCTGCTGTGAGATTGTTCAAAAGAGCAGGAGCCCCATTTAATTTAGAGAAAACGGCGGTAATACCCTTATTTCCGTTCATGGAAAAAGTAATGTTGGCCGTACTGCTGTTTGCATCTCCCGTCCATCTCGAGAATGCATATCCTGAGGCAGCATTTGCGACCAGAGTCACGTTCGCATCCACGGCAAGGAGTAAGCTGGTGTTTGAGAAGATCAACTGTTCGTTCGACGTCAGAACTTCTCCGAATCCCTCGACTGCAACAGTTAAGGTATAGTTGGTTGGGAGTTCAGAAGTATCGTTCAGGATAGAGATTAGTAAAGTTGCCGAGGAGATATCGATGCCATCGGTAATAGTTATCACCAAATCATAAGCATTGTTCAAACCGGCATCGTCTGGTTTTTCGAAGTCGGGAGGGACTAGAAAACGAAGAATACCTGTGCTCGAGTTTAGGTCGAAGAGATCGGAGTCAGTACCGGAAAGAGTAAAGATTACGGTGTCACCGTCTTCGTCGGAGGCATTGAGGTCCATGGCAAAAACTGCATTTTCGTTCAAGGTAATGAAAAAACTATTATCAGTCAGCTCATGCATAAACTGAGGGACAGCATTACGCTTGTGAAAGACTGCAAAAACGGTCTTGTTGGTGTCCATTTTGAGCGTCAGGGGATTATCGCTGCCGTTTGCATCTCCCCTCCAGTTGGAGAAAACATAGCTTGTACCGGCCGTGGCGAAGAGGGTAGCAGAGTCGTGAAGTTCGTAGGTTCCTTCGCCGGTATCGGACACAGTCCCATCCCCCTCCGTTTGTATAGTGAGGTTGACATATTTCGGGCCAGTTGTACCCGATTCGGTCACAGTGACACGAAGAGTTATGGAATTAGAAGGAGCCTCTGAGTCAGTGTAAAAAACGGTGAGAATGTATATATTGTCAGCGTTTGAATCGGACGGCGAAGCGAAGTTCGGTGGGGTTCGAAATTGAATTACTCCGGTGCCGGAGACGATGGTAAAAAGAGATTCGTCACTCGAATCACCTAGTGAGAACGAGATGGCATCGCCGTCCGCATCGGCAACCAGAAGGGTCACTACGGATACATTGCCGTCTTTGGAAGTGACCAACAGTTCTCCCGCCTCAGTCGAATTAGTAAGAACAGGGACGGAGTTTATTCGATATTCGTAAGCACCTAAATCAGGGGCGGAACCGTAACGAGTTTTACCAAGGACATCGAATGAAGTATAGCCGGCAACTGAAGGGGAAGCTTGATCAATTGCAGGAGAAGAGGCTTGCAACCCAAAGTCATCATCCTCAGTTCCGACTAAATTATCAGCCCCATTTGCATCAATGAAAAGCGGGTCTCCCGAAAGATTCCCTATGCCACTTGGCAACTCCGAAGACTGCGAAGATAAGAAAAGAGAATTGTTGATTAATACGGTTCCAGTATTTTTGTATATGTCAGGAATTACATTTGCCGAATTACCCCAAATAATCGAATTTTCCAATTCAATCGTTTCACCAGTAAAAAGAAGGGTCACCCCACCCTCTTGAGCAACATTGCCATATAAAGTGCAGTTAACGAAGCGAGTAGCTCCATCGGCTTGAAGAACACCACTTCTGTAGTTTGCTTTGTTTCCTGAAATGACACAATTGACAAAAGACGTCGATGTGGTGCCATTTGCCAACATAGCCATTCCACCGCTGGAGCCGGAGCTCGCATTTGCCTCGTTGCCGATGAAGCGACAATTCGTAAAAGTCATGCTCGCACTTCCCCAAGCCGAGACTGCACCGCCGGAATTACTGTAATTCCCAAGGAATAGGTTGTTAGTTGCCTTTAAATTCTGTCCTCCGGAAACATAAATTGCACCACCATAATCGTTGGCAGAATTGTATCGAAATTCATTTCCGTTCAGGACTGGAAGAGAAGACGAATCGATTGAAATAGCGCCTCCGGAATTTGACGCAGCTGCATTTGAGGTAAAAAAACAATTTGAAATCGTGGGCGAAGCATTGTTCAGATGGACAGCACCACCATAATTATTTGCATTGGAAATATTCCCTGTAAAAGAGCAGCGTGAAATTGTGGGTGACGCATTTTTAAAATAGATGCCCCCTCCCCCATTCCAAGAAAGGTTTTGGTTCGATGTGAAATTTGAATCAGAAAGTGAGCCAGATGTATCTTCCCAGAGGATTGCACCACCTTCATGGGTAGCCTTATTGGAACTAAAAGAGTTAAAAGATCCCACTATGGAACCACCTTTGAGACGGATTGCCCCACCACCGTTTGAATTTAGGCTTTGGTTCGCTACAAAAGAGCTCGAGTTGAGTGTTATATGCGAATTGAGGCTATTAATGGCGCCACCGTAAAAGTAGGAGTGATTTGAAACGAAGCTGCAGGCTGTTAAGACAAGAGTCGAAGAATTGAGATCAACTGCGCCACCATCACCAGTCGAACCCGTTGTATTTCCCTTGAAAGTGCAATTCTCGAGAGTGGCATTAGATTCATCCAAATAAATGGCACCTCCCTTTTGGTTGGCAACATTACTGGAAAAAACGCAATTTTTGATCGTAAAAGCCGAATACTCAGCCCAAAGCGCACCCCCTTTACCTCGATCGTCAGAATAATTTTCACTGGCATTTCCATTACTTATGGTAAAACCGTCAAGCGTGGCGTTCGTGGCGGGGATGACCACATGATAACAATTGTCGCCGGAAACATCAGGATCACCGATCTCGCCGGAGAGAATAGTCGGATTCGCAGTGTAATCTCTTTGACTCAGGGAAGTTTCAGCCCCCGTAAATCCTCCGTAGACAGGAATGTCCGGGGGAAGCAGAAAGGCCGCTGGTCGAACTATACCGGGCTTATACATGCCTTCGGCAACCCACACCTGTGAAAAAGGATGTATTGAACGCAGTGCCACAGCCAAATCCGTATAGGCATTAGCCCAGCTGGACCCATCACCGGCGCCGGATGCATCAACGTCTACGTAAAGAATACTTGAGCGACTAGCGATAAAGTTGTGAGCCGCTGAGTCTCCGGAAAGTGAAGTTACCGAAGTAGTCGCAGGTAGAAAAGTGTGACTTGCTTTACTGGGTGTCATGGTTCCACTCCAACCCTCGGCGACTTGATGCCGAAAAGTGCCATTTACGTCGGTTATCACGGATCCACCTCCATTAGAGAAATTCAAGGTTACTCCAGAAATTCCTAAACCGAGTGAGTTGGTCGAGACACCTGCAATAAGATGAGAACTTGTGATTGTTGTCCCGGAATCCAATTCGGTTATCAAGACCGTGGTCGAGTTGACCCCTGATGCGGAAAGGTTGATCGTGGCACTACCGTTGACCATATCAGAATCCGAAAGAGCAGAAATTTGCAAAGGGTGTGGAATATTCCAATTGGTCGAGTCAAAGGTCATCGATGATGAACTGGTTACGATCAGATCGACATCCCCCCCGGCAACAAGAGAAATGTTAACGGACAATGGAGAGGAAGGCTTTACCGCAAGACGGACGCCTAACGATGTTGAATTTCCTTCTTGGACTCCCACCGAAAGGAGAGAGGGGACAATCGCTTGGACAACTGCAGAACGGAAGTTGGCAACATAAGGGCTAGTAAACTTGAGAACCTGAGCGTTATCCTCCGAACCTACGTTACCAGTCGCCGTTCCAAGATAAAAAACATCGGGATTAGAGAAGAATGGTATTGTGTTGGGAAAGGTGGAGGTAGGTTCAGTATCGTAGGACATCACTGTAGCGTATCCGGGATTTCCCGAAAGCCATCGCTTACCATAGGAGAAAGACCTGAAGTCATAACCGTCGTCAACTCCGCTGGAATTCTCGCGATTATGCAAGCAACCCATGTTGTGACCGAGTTCGTGGGCCAGGGTGTATGAAGGAGCACCAATTTGATCCCAAACGCTTACACTGAATCCTTGAGATGCAAAATCCAAACTGGGGTACATCATTGTATTGGCTAATCCTCCCGAGCTACTCTCAGTCGCAAGCATAGCCACGAGATCGGCACCATATTGATCGCGGAGATCATGGACATTATCCATATAGCCGTCATTCGGATTCTCGAGACGGGCTAAATCCGTTTCTAAATTTCCAGTTTGATTATAATTAACTTCCGAGAAATGAACTAGGCGAAGTTGCAGGTTTACACGGCTGTTGCGATAACAAAGGTTGGCATCAGCCACAGCCTTGACTGCATCCGCTTCAAGAAGGGCTGATCCGCCAGCGGCAGCTGCTGCAGAAGTAGGATAAACAATTAGTAAATCAATAAGATTACCATCCCCATTACGCCAAGTCTTGGTGCGACGATGACGTCGTGGATCAATAGGCAAGTCTTTCTTGATTAAGCAACCACCGCAAGGGAGTTTCTTCGAAATGACTTCCTTAATCTCAGGCTGTCGACCTTGCCCCCGTAGTGAATATGCGCGCCCACTAGAAAAATGAATCGAACCACTGACCATGTCATCAACCTTAGCAAACGTCACAAACCCTGCACTTGTCTTCATTAACTGCCCGGTCCAAGAAAAATCTCCTCCCCCTAAATCAGTACTGGAAATCCGATGTGCCTCGACATTTCCTCCATTAGCCAATCGCAGAACGATATCAGAAGAGAGGAGGTTCGCCTCATCAAGCGAATTACTTGCGTAAGTAAATGATGAAAGTGACGAGATGAGCAAGCATGTGCCAAACAAATTAAAAAAGGGTGNGATTGCCAAATATCTATGCGTGAAATGATTCACCATCATCAGAANTCGAAAATTCATAAAAAAATCACCTTAATTACTAGTTCACTCCACTTCGGAGAAAAGCAAGCAGATCGAGAACTTCGTCTGGATTCATTGAGTTGATTAAGCCNGGCATCATGGCGGAAAGCTTGGATGGTTTAGTTTCATCGATTTCTGTCTTGGAGATTTTAAGAACATGGTCAGGAGCCATGGGCGTGGGCATAATGAGAATGTGACCGTCTTCTTCTCCGAGGATTCGTCCGAACTGCTCGGTACCGTCTTTTTTCACAACCACGCTGTTCTGGTATTGATCCGAGATCACGTTATTGGGGTTGAGGATGGCGTCCGCGAGGTCACGAGGCCCAAAACGAGTTCCTGCTCCAGTAAGATCCGGACCTCCCAAACCTCCTTCGCTGCCAAAGCGATGACAGTTCGCACAAAGACCGGCTTTAAACATTGCGTGTCCATTTTTTAGGTCTCGATTATTCAATCCCTCCTTTTCGGCAAGTTTGCCGACAGTTTCAACGGTCCATGTACGACCAGGACCCTTGGCTCGAGGAAGGACAGCTGAAATGGTAGTTGTAAGCTCTTCGCTCAAGGCTGCAAGTTGA
The DNA here is from genome assembly GCA_002730975.1 of Opitutia bacterium. Classification (GTDB taxonomy): domain Bacteria; phylum Verrucomicrobiota; class Verrucomicrobiia; order Opitutales; family Seribacteraceae. Next base: position 12,015 of record PCBO01000027.1, on the reverse strand, counting down.
GACCTTTCCACATCGGGAACGTTTTTCAGGGCTTCCTTCTTTATATTGTTGAGAAAGCCGGAGAAACTGTTTCCTCCACGGAAACGCTTAGCATTGTTAAACCAACTAAAGAAGCTTTTCCGCAGACTCGGAGTCCAACCAGCTTTGGCGACGCGGAGACAGTAAGCATAGTTAATTTGCTGTTTCTCAGGACGCGAGTCCAAGGTGGCAAGGAAAGCATTGCCGTAACCACTACGAACGAGAAGCTTCGTATCAAGATATTCGTCCTGCTCGTTACGATTCTGCGCAAGCATGGGGATCGTTTTCGCAGGTACTGAATCGGCCTCGAGATAGGTGAGCATGATGCAGAGTTCACGATTAAGAGCATCACTGGCTCCAGGATAGTGAGGATCAAGCTTGCTGGTTAGCTTTGCAGCAGCTTTCGGGGTAGGCCTACCAAGACGGGTGAAGACAAGGCCATAGTTTCGCAACAAGTGCAATTGCTGGAACTCACTTAGCTTAAGCCAATCAAGACGGTCGAGAGCAAGGAGGATTTTGTCTCGCAAATCAGAAGAACCATTACGGGCGAGCGCAGTGACAGCAGACAGCAAAGTTTGAGGATCCTTTGCCCACAATGCCTTGGTCGACCATGTATCAACTGGTTGATGTTCTAAAGCGATGCGGGCGGCATTACGAATGAAACGATCATCGCTGCCAAGGTTCTTCCAAATTTCATCCAAGTCGCCCTTATTTCCGGGTCGCTGCAAATCTTCCATTGAGCGACGGATGGTTCGTAAACCTTTTCCATCGGCAAAGCTTCCGGAAACTGCCTTGGTTGATTCATTACCTGAATAGGACACTTTATAGAGAAAAGATTTGGATCCACGTCCACCAACCGCAAAATACATAGATCCGTTCTTCGGGTGGATTATCGCATCGGTCACGGGAAGAGGTTTTCCGCCCACAAATTCTTCCCTCACTGCATTGTAGGAACTTCCTTCAGGCTTCAGGTGAATGGCCCAAATGGAACCATAAGTCCAGTCGAGCGCATAGATGGCCGATTGATACTTGGAGGGAAATTTCGCACCCGATCCTGAAATGACGCCAGTTGGAGAGCCGGGTCCGATATCCACAACGGCGGGCAAAGTATCAGCATAGTAAGAAGGAAACTTGCCGGATCCATTTCGCCAACCGAACTCTCCCCCATTCACGGCATGGCAAATTCGCGTCGGGCGATACCATGGTGAGCCTGCATCCCATTCCATATCAGAATCGTATCCGAACAATTCGCCATCACCATTGAAGGCGATTCCATAAGTGTTGCGAAATCCGGTGCTCACCAATTCCCATGCTTTGCCCTCGGGGTCAGTTCGACAGACCCAACCACCTGGAGCCATCACGGAACGTGCATGACCCCGAGCATCAGGCATGCGTGGAAGCAATTGATCTTCCTGCCAAACCTTTGGCACCAAAGAACTTTCCGGAGAAGGTAGTCGGGTCATGTTCCCCGCGACAACGTAAAGTTTCTTACCATTCGGTCCCAATTCCACGTCGTGGGGTCCATGCTCCCCACCTCCGGATATAGCTCTTAGCTTTTCAAGTTTGTCGAACTGGTCGTCGCCAGTGGTATCCTTCAAGCGATAGAGACCGCTGCCCGGACCTCCATTGGCACAAACGTAAAGGCTATCGAATGCCCAAAGCATCCCTTGACCACCGGTCATCTCAACATCCATCTTTTCAACGGAAATTTCTTGTTCTTCACTTGGCAACGTAATGCGATATAAGCCCGCACGACCTTGGTCGCAGGCGTAAATTCGACCTTTTCCGTCTACCGCGAGGCTCACCCAAGATCCTTGGGATCGAGGAACATCATAAATCATTTCCACCTTGAACCCGGCAGTATGGCGAAGCGTATTGTTGGCAACGTCAACCTGTCTGCGCGCTAAAGGACTAGCACCTCCGCCCGAGAACAAGTGGCCCCATGGGCTGTCTCCCATGGTCCCGACGAGAACAGCTTTTTGACCATCAGGCAAACCTTCCATCTTCCAATTGGTCTCCTCTCCAAGAATGTCCTTGGGCTCTTTGTCCGTAAAACGCCAGGACTCATCGGTAACGAACATAACTTTTTTATCATCGGCGTTTGTGACTTCTAATTGTAAAACGAAACCAGCAGGGCCGCCGGAATTCCGGGCTATTACAGCGATCGAGTTGCCACCCTTCTTGAGCAGCTTCTTGATATCTACGAATACGGGCGAGCTCCAGTTCCCACTGGCACCTATTGATTTTCCATTAATAAACACAGTGCTACTGTTGTCGCAGGTAAAGAGAACTTTTGCCGCTTTCGGAGCACTCGAAAGATCTACTGATTTTACAAAGTAAAGCGGTTCATTGGGACGATCGCCCTTCGCATCCCAAATCCACTTGGCCTTGGTTGGAGCGGCGTTCACCTCAAGATGAAAAAGAAAAGCTAACGCGATGAATATAGAGAGGATACGATAAGAGAACATAGTGAAAAAAGAACGATAAGTCGTGCAATCGGCAAAGTTAAAAAGCTCCACCATCACAAGCTTTCGTTCCTGAGTGAAAAGATGCTGCGCATGGTTAATCACATTTTCGAAATAAACTCCCCTAGGGATTACAGCCTTCAACGTTTTGCTCTCTCAAGCGAAGCTGACCGCAAGCTGCGTCGATGTCATGACCTTTCTCTGTGCGAAGAGTCACCGCAGGCGGATGTCCTCTCTCCAAAGTTTGAAGAAACGTTCTGATACGGTTCTCGGAAGGTCGTTTCCATTCAAGTCCTTCAACCTTGTTATAGGGAATCAGGTTAACCTTTGCACGAAGCCGGCGGGCGTGGGCGGCAAGCATTGTGGCTTGAACAGGATCATCGTTCACTTCGTCGATGAGAATATATTCGAGCGTGATCATCTTGCTACGGGTTCTGACAAAGGTTTCACAGGCGTCGAGCAACTCGGCCATAGGATAGCGCTTGTTGATCGGCATAATTTTCTCGCGAGTGGCGTCGTCGCCGGCATGAAGAGAGATAGCAAGGCGGATTTGAGCAGGGTAAGAGGCAAGTTCCAGAATACGCGGAACGAGTCCACTCGTGGAAAGAGTTACGTGTCTGGCGCCGATTCCCAATCCCTTAGGAGATAGAATCACGTCGAGAGCAGGCAAGAGCGCGGGTAAATTTGCGAGAGGTTCGCCCATCCCCATGAAAACAAGGTTGTCGACCCTGCGGTCCGCTTCGTTCCTAGCGAGCAGGATCTGACCCAGAATTTCGCCTGTTGAGAGGTTTCGCTTCAATCCATCGAGGCCACTTGCGCAAAACTTACACCCAAGAGCACATCCGACCTGAGTGGAAACGCAAAGCGTAAGACGCGAAGCACGGGAGCCATCCGTACCTAGTGTTGCCGGAATCAGAACGCTTTCGATGAACTGCCCGTCACGCAAGCGCCATAAAAATTTGCGAGTTACGTCGGCAGACCCTTGAACCCGAGCTTGCTCCATTGGTCGGATCTCCCATTCTTTCGCAAGTCGAATCCGCAGGTCAGCAGGCAAATTCGACATGGCATCGAAATCGAGTACCCCTTTATCGTAGACCCATTGACGAATTTGCTCCGCTCTATATGCGGGGACGTCGGGAAAGTTCCAATCCTCTGGAGATTTGTCTGTAAGAAGAGGACGTAGGGATGTTTCGCTCATTCAAACAAACACCTAAAGAATGCCCACGGTTTGCGCGAGCGGAATTGACCGAAAATCTGGAGCAAGCCTTTAGGCTAACAGTTGTTCTATCGGTTCGGCGCCTTCTACTCCCACTAAGCGACGATCGAGGCCGCCATAGAAATAGCTTAGGGCATTGGGGTCGAGTCCCAGAAGGTGTAAAATGGTGGAATGTAAGCGCTTGACGTGGAAGCGATCAACAACGGCTGCGCTACCCAGTTCATCAGTCTCGCCCACACTAATACCGCCCTTTATCCCGCCACCGGCCATCCACATGGTAAAGCCATAGGAGTTATGATCTCGACCTGTGCCTTTCGCATATTCTGCAGTCGGTTGACGACCGAATTCGCCACCCCAGACAACGAGAGTCTCATCAAGTAACCCTTGTTGTTTAAGATCTTTTAGAAGACCTGCTATAGCTTTGTCCGTATTGCCTGCATGATAGGTGTGGTTCTTTACAAGATCACCGTGTGCATCCCAATTGGCGTCGTTGTGGTTTCCTCCAGAGTAAATTTGGACAAAACGCACTCCACGCTCAACAAGACGACGAGCAAGCAAACATTTCCGACCAAAATCTTCGGTTTTGGAACCATCAATACCGTAAAGCTTCTTGATGTGATCCGGCTCCCTGTCCAAGTCAACAGCCTCGGGAGCCGATGACTGCATCTTGTAAGCAAGCTCATAAGAAGCTACTCTAGCAGCAAGGTTGGTATTGTCGTAACGCTCTGAAAGATGTCCCTCATTTATGTTTCGAAGGTGATCCAAAAGCGTACGCTGTTCGGTCTTACTCATCCCATTTGCGTTTTCGAGATCAAGAATTGGGGTTCCTTGAGAACGTAGCACCGTGCCTTGATAACTAGCCGGCATGTAACCACTGGACCAGTTTTTGGCGCCGCTGATAGGACCGCCGGTCTTATCAAGCATTACCACGTAACCGGGAAGATTCTCGTTAACGCTACCCAGACCGTAGTTTACCCATGAACCAATGGATGGATGACCGGAAAGAACTTGGCCGGCATTCATCATTAGCATAGCGGAACCATGAATGGGTGAATCCGCAGTCATCGAATGGACGAAGGCAATGTCGTCAACACAGGTAGCGACATTTGGAAAAAGGTCAGAAACCTCTTTGCCGCACTCACCGTATTTGTTGAATTTCCATTTAGGTCCAACCACTCGGCTTTTGTTACGTTTCCCACCACGACCAAAAGTTTTCACGTCGATGGTCTTTCCATCGAGGGGATAAAGCTTTGGCTTGTGGTCAAAAGTGTCTACGTGACTTGGGCCTCCATACATGAAGAGAAAGATGACCGATTTAGCCTTACCTTTGTAATGGGGCTCCTTGGGTGCCAGCGGATTGACAAATTTCGCCATTTCCTGAGCAGTGGCTTGTGACTGGAAAAAACCGTCTTGAGCGAGCATGCCCGTTAGCCCAAGAGAGGCAAAACCTCCACCAATGTCTTTGAGAAACTCACGGCGTTGCACTTGTCCGCAGAATGTGTTTTGTGGCTTGTTCATGATATTTAGATAAAAGATTAAAAATTATAAGGGCTTAGTCCAAGTAGACAAATTCATTAAGGTTGAGGGCAAGGAGAGCAAAGCGTTCCAAAGCGACTTCTGCCGAAACGCCGCCCTTAGATCGCATGTCTTTAATCATTGCCAAACCCGAACTGACTTCTTTTTCAGAGGGCTTCCTTGAGAAAGCGATCTCAAAAGCTCGAGCAACTTGATCCGCGGGAGCAATACCAGCTTCATCGCGAAGTCGCTTGGCAAAAACCTTCGCCGAATCGTTCATGAACTTCCCATTAAGCATATTTAGAGATTGAGTGGGCACCGTGGTGGCAAAACGCACGGGGCAGGAAGTATCCATATCAGCCATATCGTGATTGATAAGAATAGGCATTTGCATGGAGCGCTTCACCTTTACGTAGACGCTACGTCGACTGGACTCTTCTGGAGACGACTTGCCCCAACCCGCTCCCGGGCGTGACGCAGTGGCAAGGACTATTTGAGGGAGGGGTGGAGTAATACTAGGACCACCCGGCTTTAAATTAAGTGTGCCACATGCCGACAAAATCGAATCGCGAACCTCCTCGGCCGTCAACCGGCGCATGTCGAAACGCCAAAATAGATTGTTGATGGGATCTTTTTCGAAAGCTAAATCACTGGGAGCAGATGAACGACGGTAGGCCTTTGAAGTCATTATCAGCTTATGCATGGCCTTAATGTTCCAGTCCCGTTCCATAAACTCGACGGCCAGCCAGTCGAGCAAGGCGGGATGAGTGGGTTTGATTCCTTGAAAACCATAGTCACTAGTACTGCGTACGATACCACGGCCAAAATGGTGCTGCCAAACCCTATTCATCATTACTCGAGCGGAAACAGGGTTGTCTTTGGAGGTAATCCATTCAGCGAGAACTCGACGTCGACCAGAGGTCTTGGCGGTCTTGTAACTATCAGGAATAACAGCTGCAGGAGGACGAAGAACACTAGGAAAGGAGGGTTGAACGACATCACCTTCCAGTACGGGATTACCGCGATGCAATACTTTGATAGTGTTGTTACCTGACTCAGCAACGGCCATAACCTCATACTTGCTCGCCGATGGCTTTTGGCCGGCATGATTGGCAAGGTCTCGGGTGAAACGGCGGTGATTTCTCAATGCTGCGTCACCGATGTAATCCTTACCGAACTTGCGGATAAGGGATGCGAGATCAGCGAACTGATCTGAGGATGAAACCCCGACGTCAACGAATTGTCCTCCCCCGGTTTGAAGACAATGGACGGCGAGAACGTTTTTGCCGGTCTGAAGAACATCAGCAGCGGCCGTGGAAACATCATGCGTTTCATAATTGGAAGCATGACCGCCCAATTCCTTCACCAGCTTGCCGTTCAGATAGATTTTAACGTCTTCGTCGTGATGAACGTTAAGCGAAAAATTGTTCGGAATAGCAGCCAAACGAAAACTTGTTCGCATCCAGATTTCCTTACTACGCCATTCTGTTCGGACAACAGCGCCCGGAGTGCCTTTGACTCCAAAACCTGCCTTTCCGGAATCCCACTTGGAGTCATCGTAGGCGATCTCGAACCAGTGATCGTCTGGCTTTTTAATGGAGTAATTCCAAGCAACTTCCCCGGAACGTGCGTCATGAAGGATGATATTCTGCTTAGCTTTGGCGTTTTTCCCAGGCTTGTTCACCTTGATCTCGGGTTGCCTGAGTTCTAGTTCCTCAAGAAAATCTTCCTCGATTTTATCTAATTGGCGGCGTAGGTCAGCCTCCCTCTTTGACCATCGTTCAAACTGCTGGTCATACTCGCCATTTCCCGAAAAACTCTCGACCTTTACGAGGTTAGTCTTACCTTTGCCGTGATTCGATACGTTGGCAAAGAAAGAAAGCAAGGAATAATAGTCCTTGGTGGGGATAGGGTCGATCTTGTGATCATGGCAACGAGCGCAACCAATCGACATTCCAAGGAAAACGTCACTGGTAGTCCTCAGAATGTCGTCCAGGTAATCGTATCTAGCTAATTTGCGGTCTGCGGGCTCATCATCCCAAATTCCAAGACGATGAAAACCAGTGGCGGTAATGGCATCGGCATCGGCATCGGGCAATTCATCGCCGGCAAGTTGTTCCTGTACGAAACGGTCGTAAGGTTTATTGTCATTAAAGGCCTTGATTACATAATCCCTAAAACGCCAAGCCATAGGCTTGTCACTGTCTCTTTCATATCCATTTGTTTCGGCATAGCGCACTAAGTCCAACCAATGGCGTCCCCATTTTTCTCCGTATTGAGGCATAGAGAGCAAATCATCGATAACTTCCTCAAAGGCATCGGCAGAGTCATCGGTCAAGAAATCGTTCACTTGATCCGGACTTGGAGCGATTCCTGTAAGATCGAAATAGGCACGACGCAAAAGAGTTTCCTTGGAGGTTAGAGGGTTAGGCTTTAGACCAGAAGCATCGAGCTTAGCCAAAATGAAACGATCGATCGGGTGCTCAGCAGACTTGTCTGAAACATCGGGCAATTCGAGACGCTTGGGTTTCACGTAAGCCCAATGAGCCATTGTGCGCTCGTTTACCTTGGTGTTGCCCGAGTCCGCTGTCTCCTCTTGGCCATTTTCCTTTCCATGAATTTCATCGGTGGGAGCGAAAGGTAACCCCATTTGAATCCATTTCTTCAAAATCAGGATTTCCTCATCCTTCAGCTTTCCGATGGGCGGCATCTCATGGTCTCCGTCCTTGTAGGAAACCATTTCCAAAAGCAGACTGGCTTCGGGTTTCTCGAAGTTGACCGAAGGCCCGATTTCGCCACCCTTAATCACCCCATCTCGGGTAGTTAGTCGAAGATCACCTTTAATTCGCTCCTTAGCGCCATGACACTTCCAGCAGTTCTGTTCGAGTAAGGGTTTAGCTTCCTCTTTCCAGAAAGCAAGAGCTTCAGGCGAAACCTTCTCTTCAGCCGAGAGCAAGTTTAGTAGAATTGAGAATGAGGCAAAAAGGAAAAATTCCCTTCGCATTTTTATAAATAGATTTGCAGAGGTCATAATTTTTTGGAAATCAAAGATGTATTAGGAACATTTCATATGTCAGGACAACTGTCATCTTAGGCTGCCTTGAAAGAAACATAACCAAGGGCGTGCGAAATTTCTTCCGCATGGTCACGAACTTGGCTACCGATTCGCTGGAAATCTTTTTCTTCTAGCCGAACCGATGGACCCGTAATCCAAATCGATCCCACAGGATAACCTCGGCGGTCCAGTACCGCCGCGCCTATGCAGTGCTGACCCTCGATTTCCTCGGCGTGATCTACGGAATAGCCTAGCTCTCCGGATTTATTAAGCTCCTTTGAAAAATCTTCCTGCGAAGTTATAGTCCTGTCGTTGAAACGTGGAAAATCCATACTGTTTAAGAATATTTCCCTTTCATCGAAAGGCAATGCGGCGAGCATCGCCTTCCCTGGCGCCGCGCAATGGAGGTAAAAACGTAGGCCGGGGTTCACCTTGAAACAAAAGTTATGCAATCCCGGTACTTGTTCCAGCACGACGCCCCTATCTTCCAGCAACACGCCTGCCAAGACAGTCTCTCTTGTCAAGTCGCGGAGCCGCCTCATGACGGGTAAAGCATTCTCAAGAAATCCCGGATCACCGGCAACGGGAGTCGCCAGAGAGAGAAACTTTTCCGAAAGCACGTAACCGGAACCGTTGGGGTTTTTTCTAGCATAAGCGCGCCGCTCGAGTGTGTGCATTATGCGGTAGATACTATTAGTAGGTAAATTCAACAACTCGGCCATTTCATTCACGAGCAAACCCTCAGGGTGTTCATTCAGCAATTCGATGACAGAAAGAGCACGGTCTAGACCCGGCACTTGATATCGATTTTCAGAAGATGGACTACTCATTGTGAAATTGAAACTTCAACTAACACTCAAATATCAAAAGGGTCAAGATTTAGGACAAGGTAGTGAAGGAATGATTGTGTTTTAACATCACTCCCCGTCCTCGTGTCCTTGGACAAAAAATCTGATTAAAGAAACAAAACAAGGCAGCGACTTTAAAATGAAAAATCGGTGGTTAATTATACAATCTGCTCAAGTTTTTAAGGAGAAACGGCACCTCGAAAAAACCACAAAATCAAAGTAATTAGCAAGATGGGTTATTGTAAGTATTTTTTTGGAAGAGCGTAAAACTAGTTTTCTAATGGCTTGGAAACTTTTAAGTCCCGCAAGGCGATGACCTGACATCCAGAATCTTTCAAATGCTTCATGTAAGCCTCGAATTTCTTCGGGTCAGTGTTCACCCAAGGATGCTGGACGTCGGGAACCCCATGAAAAGTCATTACGGCGATTTTGCCGTCGCCTGCCTTGGCTACCGCTTCCTTGAACTGCTCCAGTGTGCTCTTCGGCTTGCCGTCAAAGGCCTGCGGAATCAGCAGAGGGTCGTCTTTTTCCGGATCATAAGCCTTGGCTCCTCCGGTTCGAGCATAGCGATAACCACGTTGCCGGAGTAGTTTCACGGCTCTCTCCGTCGTTTGGTAGGCTGGATAGCAAAAGCTGACCGGGCGGGGAATTCCATGCTTTTCGCATTGCTTCTCGATGTACTCGACGTCGGCAGTTAGCTGCTCGAGATTTTGTCTGCCCACCACGATGTGACGACGAGTGTGATTGCCGATCTCGAAGCCGTCCGCATGGAGCTTCTTGATTTGATCCCAGGTCATGTAGTTCTTCTTGTCCTTGGCGAAACCAAAGCCCTCGGTTATGAAAAAAGTGGCCCCGAAGCCGTAGTTCTTGAGCAGTGGAGCCACGTACTTGGCCTGACTTGCAACTGAGTCGTCGAAAGTTAAGACCACGGTTCCGGGATCCTTCTTTACAGCGTCGAGGTTGATAAGGCACAAAAAGAAAACAAGAAGAGTTGTTAGGCTCCTGCAAAAGGATGGAGTAGTTAAGTTCATCTAAGAGATATGAATGGGGATAGTTGAATAATAAGCGACAGGCAATACCGATCAGACTCGCTTTGAGTATGGATAGGTTATAGCGAAAAGAGATGATCAAAATGCCCCTGATTTTAGCTTCATCCTTTTTCGCTTGTGCTCTTGCCTTTTACGCCAAGCCTCTCGTCGTTGCTCATCGAGGCGCATCGCAAGATGCCCCTGAAAACACTTTAGCTGCCTTCAAGTTGGCATGGGAACAGGGAGCGGATGCGATTGAAGGCGACTTTCTTCTGACTAAGGACAATAAAATCGTATGCATTCATGACAAAAGCACCGAACGCCTGGCAAAGCGGAAACTAAGAGTCAAGGAATCGACCCTTGCTCAATTGCAGGAACTGGACGTCGGCATGGGCCAGGGCGGAAAATTCAAGGGCACTAAAATCCCTACGATTGCCGAAGTGCTTGCGACGATTCCAGCGGGCAAGAAAATCTTCATAGAGATTAAATGTGGAAAAGAAATCATCCCTACTTTGCTCAAAGAAATCAAGAAATCCGATCTTATGGACGAACAGTTGGCGATCATTTGCTTCAACGCAGAAGTCATCCGCTTGTTTAAGATCAAGGCCCCACAGCACAAGACCTATTGGCTCTCAAACTTCAAGCGAAACAAAGAAGGTCAATTGGTTCCTTCACTGGAGACCGTACTCCGGACGCTCAGTTCCGCAAAGGCAGATGGTCTCGACTCCCACCACAGCATCCCCGAACACACGGCAAGGCGTATCCAAGAGGAAGGCTTCGAGTGGCACGTATGGACAGTCAACGACCTGAAAACCGCCAAACGTTTAAAAGCGCTAGGAGTGGAATCAATAACAACCGATGTGCCAGGGCACTTGAAAAAGGCCCTCTGAACAGGCTGCTTCCAATGCTTTCAGCATTAAGCCGATCTGGGTGATAAAGTAATTTGAACAGGCAAGTGCTCGGGTCAACTCTGAGCCAATCAGGCACTTCTTGGGAACCCCGTGTCGAATTCGCAATTTAAAGGAATTGCATGCGAAATCGTAGTCGACCATAGAAACGACTCAATTTGCAAAGCGATTTAAGAATAACTTGCTCTACGGCAGGTAATGGTGCCAGAGGAAAAACCTGTAGCAGGAGGTTTCATTACAGGCTATTTCTTTTTCGTAGGTTTCTTTTTGCTCTTTTGGCGTTTCGTCTGGAGATCGACTTCCTTCCCCCAATCTTCCCAGCGAGTTTTCATTTGTAACACCCGTTCAGGATAAGCGGAGGCAAGGTTTTTTGTTTCCGTGCGATCCCTGCTCAAATCATACAACTGCCAAGGCTCGCTCTTGCGTTGGACGAGTTTCCAAGAATTTTCCCGGATGACTTGCCAGCCACCATATTGAAAAAAGAGTGGCTTTCCCCTATGCAACTTCCCCCCAATAAAGCTCGGAGTCAGGCTGACACCATCCAAAGCGGGAAAGTTTTTCGGGTAGGTCGATCGGTCCCCTGCCAGCTCCATAAAGGTCGGCACGAAATCGATAAGGTGGCAAGGTTCACGGGAAATCGATTTTTTCGGCAACTTGATTCCATCCGGCCAGTGAGCGATCATGGGGGTGCAGATTCCTCCCTCCATTCCCTGCACCTTCCATTTTTTGAACGGGCTATTAGTGGCATTCGCCCATGACTGCCCGATGGCCTCGAATGATCCCACGCTCCCCCAATCTGCTTCTGCATTCTTTCCTCCCCTTTTCGGGCGTTCATGACTGGATCCATTGTCGACCAAGAAAACAATCAGGGTGTCCTCGAGTTTTCCGGTTTCACGCAACTTAGCCATCAAACGTCCGATATTTTGGTCCATACGGTCCACCATCGCGGCATGGATTTGCAT
>PCBO01000026.1 GCA_002730975.1 Opitutia bacterium | reverse complement strand
TACTTGGGCTGTATAAACCCCGACCACGGCAGGTGTCGCTTTACTTAATACATCAGCATATCCTGTAACTCTTGGAGGTTCTGTCTGAGGCAAAGATGTCTCGTCTAACTTCAAAGTGAAAAGGTCTGCATGACTGAAAAGGTAATTCTCCGGAATCGGAAAAACGCTCAGCAAAATCGATACACATAATATAACTTGCCGGAAAAAAGTGAAACTGTGGAATACCTTCATTACAAAAACTTAGGCGAGGGAGACATGATACTTTGTTTATCCCTCATGATGGAAAAGAGACTAATCAAAAGGTTAGAAACCCTTTATTTGGAACAGGCTTGATATGCTACTATCTGTATGAGTACGGTGAATCGCTTCGCCAAGAAGAGGAGCCACACTAAGTGTACGAATGGGAAGTTCACCAGTATCCAGTTGAACAGTGTTTGTAGTAATTAACTCATCGAGGGCTCCCTGCCGAAGACGTTCTCGACCGATCTCATTAAGAACGCCGTGACTGACTATTGCCCTAACGGTGTTGGCTCCACGTTCCTTGAGAAGGGTGGCAGCCGCCACAAGAGTACCTGCGGTTTCAGTCATATCGTCGATAATAAGAATATCGCGACCCTCCACTTCACCGACTAAGTTCATAGCTTCAACGGTAGTAGCGCCTGTTCGACGCTTGGCAACAAAACCAAGAGGGCAACCCAGCATTTCAGCATAAGCATTAGCCATTTTCAGGCCGCCGACATCAGGAGAAAAAACTGTTAGGTTATCAGTGTTTTCTTCTTTGAGAGCGTCAAAAAAGACTGGTGAAGCATACAAATGGTCAACCGGAATATCAAAAAAGCCTTGGATTTGCTGAGCATGCAAATCCATAGTAAGGATGCGATTAGCTCCAGCAGCAACTAGCAGATTGGCTACAAGTTTAGAGGTAATGGGAACGCGAGGTTGGTCCTTCCGGTCCTGTCGAGCATAACCAAAGAAAGGAAGCACTGCGGTCACTCTAGAAGCAGAGGCGCGCCTTGCTGCATCTATCATGATAAGTAACTCCATCACATTGTGATTGGCTGGCGAACAAGTGGACTGAACGAGAAAGACATCGGCTCCGCGGATATTCTCGTTAAACCTTACAAAGGATTCGCTGTCAGGGAAAGCAGTGACTAGGGCATCCCCGAGAGGTACATCCAAATAGTTGCAAATTTCCTTTGCGAGATCGGGATTTGAAGATCCGGTAAAGATTTTAAGACTGGACTCTTTCATTCTCATTTAGATCAAATTATTAAGAGGTCTTCTCCAGGTCGGCAAACCTTTTGAATAAATCGGGTAACTTCCTTTGCAACACAGCAATGCGCTGAGCCAGATCATATGATAATGCGGGATTACCTTTGAGAAAGGATCCTGCCTCGACATTTTTTGTAATCCCTGCCTGAGCGGCAATTTTTGCACCTTTGCCGACATTCAAGTGACCTGCGAAACCGGCTTGCCCACCAACAATAACGTCGTCTTCGAAGGAAACGCTACCACTTATACCTACTTGAGCAACAACTAGACAGCGCTTTCCAATTCTAACATTGTGACCGATTTGTACGAGATTATCGATTTTAGTTCCCTCGCCAATACGAGTTTCGGCAAAACGAGAACGATCGATGCAAGTATTGGCCCCGATTTCGACATCGTCTTCGATAACGACTTTTCCTAAATGCGGTATTTTTTCGTGTCGACCCGAAACCTGATCAAACCCGTAACCTTCGGAGCCAACAACAACTCCTGCATTTAGAATAACTCGTTCGCCAAGTTCACAGCGGCTAAGCAATTTCACCCCGTTAAAAAGTCGGGTTTCGGCACCGACTTTTGCAAAAGCTCCTACATGGACATGAGATGCAATACGAACGCCCGAACCGATTTCAGCTCCACTCTCGATATGACAAAACGGACCAATTGTAACTGAGTCAGCGACCATGGCTCCATTTTCTACGCAGGAAGAAGAATGAATTCCCAAAGGAGGTGGCGGAAAAAGTCGCTCCTCAATGACTCGACAAATGAGAGCTAATGCGTACGAAGGTTCTTCAACTCTAATAAAACACTGATTGTCTCGTGGAAACCCAACGAAATTCCTTGGAAGAAGTACCAAGGAGGCTCGCGAAGAAAGAACTTGACCTTTATATTTGGGGTTACCAAGAAAGGCAATATCCCCAGACTGAGCTTTTTCAAGTGTAGCAACGCCTCTAAAAGGGCCAACCTGATTGTCACCTTCCAGGTGTACCTCGGGGAGGACTTTCAAGATTTCGCCGAGAGTCAATTCGATCGACATACTATTCGGCCGGACAAAACCGGAGCAAAGGCTCGGAGCTTACTTTTGAAGAGCGGTCGCGTTAAGAACTGCGATCACATCTTTGGTCACATCCAAGGAGGGGTTTACGTAAAAAACCCCCAACTGCGTTTCGGATGAATTGATCACAAGATCGAGTTTCTTCGTGGAGGCAACCTTATCAACAGCTTCTCTAATGTCAGCAATGTGTTCTACGAGCAAGTTTCTTTGTCTCTGTGAAATCGTCGCCTTGGTACGCTTGTCGTATTGAATAAGGTCGTCCTGTTTCTCTTTGGCTTTTTTAACCTGCTCCTGATACTTAGATCTTAGAGTGGAACTATCGATATTCGGATTTTTCAGCTTTTCTTCAGTTTCCTTAAGCTCCTTCACAATAGACCCAAGTTCCTCTCGAAAGATTCCGATTTCTTCGTTGGCTATCTTGCGGGATTTTTCGAGGCGCTCTCGAGCGTCTCTAACCTTGTGATATCCGTCAAAGACTTTTTGGACATCTACCACTCCGATCGCTTGCGCTTGAGCAATGGAAGAGGCAAGACAGATAACAGTCGCTGATAATAATAATTGTGGGAATAACTTGTTGATCATTTTCTAAAACTGAAGATAGAGAGGAGAATTGTCAAAAGCGAGTTCCACCGGAGAAGTGGAATTGAGGCGAGCCCCCTGTACCGGTCGGATCAGATAAAGGGAAACCGAGATCGAGTCGGAGGGGCATACCCATAACCATAATCCGAGCCCCGAATCCCCAGTTGTCGTACCAGTTCGAGGGATCAAAATCAAAATCACCCGCATTCAGATAACCAGCATCGTAAAAGAGTGCCAACCGCAAGGGCTGAGCAATCTTAAAAGTGTACTCGGCGCCAAGATAAGCAAAGGAGTTACCGCCTGTAGGTTCTTTCGCTTCACCTGAAACATTATTTTGAGGTCCCGCATCTCTATAATCCCACCCTCTAAGGTTGTAAGGACCGCCCAAGAAAAATTTCTCAAAGAAAGGTACGTCAGCATCGTCTCCATTGTACCGTCCTAAAGTACCTGCTCTAGCTACAAAAGAGAGTACCTGTTCCATGGTTTCTGAAGTTTTGAAGAACTGTGCACCTTGTAGTTCGAGACGACCATATTCTGCTTCACCGCCAAAAGGTCCGCCCGCAAATTCCTTACGGAGGGAGAGAATGCTGCCCTCGGTAGGGAACAAAATGCTGTCGCGAGTGTCACGGGTTAGCGTTATGCCAACTTTAGATATAATAAGGTCTTCTTCTTTAATAAAGCCTGGTCTAGTTCCAGAATCAGCCAAATCATCGATAACCACATCCTCATAACTGTAGAAAAGGCGACCTTCAACTAGTTCAAACAAGCGACGACGAGCATAGATTTCAAATCCTGCCCGCATCTCATCGTAGTAGGAACTGTAATAATCAGACTTTTCTCGAAAGACCTCGAAACCTGCAGCTAGTCGACGGTTTAGAAACCAAGGTTCCTCAAAAGCAAGGCGAGCCTCACTGCTTCGAGCACCCAGTTTTAAACGTAACCGAAACTTTTGACCGTCTCCCTGCAACCGATGAGGGCCACGCCAACGAAAGAGATCAAAATTACCTTGGCGAAATTCGGCAAACATCATCGCTTTTTCCAATGTGCTAAAACCTACACCGAAGGAAACATGTCCAGTACGCCCCTCTTTTACGTTTACTACAAGATTACGCCTAGAACGCTGAATTTCAAGATCGTCTGTAGCAATTGGTTCGTCGTCGAGGGTGACTCTTTCGAAAAACCGCGTATTTCTCAAGCGGGCTTCACTGGTCTCCATTCGACGTAGGTCGAAAATTTCGCTAGGAGCCAAAGCTAATTCTCGAACAATCGCGATAGTGCGAGTCTTGTCGTTCCCTCGCACCAAGATAGAGTTAACGGTAAACTTGTTGTTTTCCGTTATGTCAAAAGTAACGTCTATTCGCCCGGTTACAAGATTAGGTTTGCGAATCGCGATAACTCTGGCATCCAGATAACCATCTTGCCCATAGCGTTTCCTGATGCGGTTACGATCCTCCCCAAGAAGTGTGGGTGAGTAAACATCTCCTTCACGCAACTGTAATTCTTTCAAAATGTCTTCAGACGAAAGGACGGCGTTGCCAGTAACATTTATTTTCCCCGCATACGACCTTTCTCCTTCAACCAATGTAATAACAAGATCCAAGGCAGAATTCCCATACCTTAAAATTTCGACACTACTTTCAACAATAACTATATCTAGGAAACCTTCATCTCGATAGACCTTGCGTAAAGCTTCAAGATCTTCCTCCAAAACGGACGGCCTATATTTCGAACGTTTCGACCAGAAACGCCAGAAACGCCAAGGAGCAGTTTCGAGTTGCTTACGGAGAAACCTACCAGATAAATGTTTATTGCCTTCGAATACTATTTTGCGGATTTTTCGACTTTCGTTTTCAACTACACGAAACACAACTGTAGCCGAACGAGCACCTTCATCACGAAGAATTTCAGACTCCACCCGAGAATTCCAAAAGCCTTTATCTAAATAGAGTTCTCGGACAGCCCGTTCGTCAGACTTGATAATAGCTTCGTCGAGAAGCTCACCTGCTTCGGATTCAATAGATTTTGCGAGCTTTCGATCGGAAAGTTCATCATTGCCTTCAAATCGAATCGATCCAATCCGGGGTTTTGTAGTTACGCGAAAAGCAAGAACAACGGAAGCAGGGTCGGGTTGTACCGTATCCAAGAAAACACGGACATCGTCCACCGTACCGGTTGCCATAAGATTGCGGATGGATTTGTCAACTGCACTGGGGTGATACTCCGCCCCAACCTCCACTTGAAGGTTTTCACGTATAAAAGACTCACCAATCGTACGGGGTCCTTCAATCGTGATTCGGATTTCCGCAATACGCTTACCAGCAGGGTTAACTTGAGCCAGTAAAAACGCTCCCCAGCCTATCAGAAGACAACAGACGAGACCTAAAATACGAATGTTAGCGAACATTGATTAATTCATACGGGAACCACCGTGCATACTAGTGAAGCGAGTAAACTGTCGGCGGAACGCTAGTTGTAAATTACCAGTGGGACCATTTCGTTGCTTAGCCAAAATTAGCTTTATCGTTTCAAAATCCTCACCATCTCCAGAATTTGCACTTGGGCCATCCATTTCACGAACATCAGAGGCTGATTTGTCCTTTGCAAGGAGCAAGACAATATCAGCATCCTGCTCAATGGAACCTGACTCACGGAGGTCTGAAAGCCTCGGTTCCCGACGGTCCTTGTCAGACTCGCGGTTAAGCTGACTTAATACAATCACTGGAACATTTAATTCCTTGGCCATAGCTTTGAGCCCCCGAGAGATATCGGCAACCCCGGCCTCTCTAGATTGAATGCGAGAATCAGTCCCAATAAGCTGAAGGTAATCAACAACAATTAGCGAAAGTGGTTGACGGGAGTGAGTGCGACGAGCTTTTGCCCTCAGTTGATGAATTGTTAAACCTCCTGAATCATCAACCCATATGGGCGCCTGACGAAATTCACGGGCGGTCGCGGCGAGTTTTGTTTGAGCATCGCGTGGTGCGAACCCTCTTTGAAGGTCACTTTGATTAACTTCGGCTCGGCCACAAATCAACCGCATGGCAAGAGAAACGGCACTCATCTCCAAACTGAATACAAGAACGCTTGGTGGATCGTCTTGCACAGCTGGAGACAAAACAATATTCTCCACGATATTCATGGCAAGAGTGGTCTTCCCTACAGAAGGTCGCGCCGCCAAAACGATCATTTCTGTTGGGCTTAGCCCATTTGTCAAATTATCGAGATCAGTATAGCCAGTTTTTACTCCAGCAGCATCTTCGCCGGCTAATAACCTGTTGATCTGCTCTTCGGCACTGGTAACTGGTTCTCTAAATCTTTTTGCTGCATCCGAGGCTCGGTCTTGGCTTAATTCAAAAACATCTTTTTCAATTTCACCTAGAAATGCACCCAGATCACCTTCCTGCTTATTAGCCCGGTCAATGATATCGTGAGCCACACGTATGCACTGTCTAAGAGTTTGCTTTTCCCTCACTATCTCCAGCCAAAAAGGGGCGTGGGCAGGAGTCTCTATACGAGAGGTCAGGGCCGCCAAAGCAGCATGACCTCCAACTTCGTTCAACTGGTCTCGTTGAGAAAGCTTTTCTGCAAGAAGAATTTCATCAGCAGGCTCACCTTCTCGCTGGAGATCAAGAAGGGCAGAATAAATATACTGGTGATTAGGCGAATAAAAATGCTCTGGAAGGAGTCCTGACTCCGCACACAAAGAAGTGGTTTCTCCCGTTTGATCAAGAATACATGCGGCAAGCAATCCTTGCTCGGCATCACCGTTGCTCGGAAGAGAAGGTCCCGTAAAAAAGTCAGCCGAGGTTGCGGGTAAAGTTTCTCTACCAAATTCTCGAGAACTGCTTTGTTTCCTCTCACCTTGGGTGCCTATTCTGGGAGATGGCATGAGGAAAATGGAAAGTCAGTTAGCAGATAACAAAAAAATGGAGGCACATCACTCTTCTTCCGTCTCAATTGGGTTTTCCGACACAATTTCAAATTCAACGTCAGCCTTGACCTCAGGGTGTAGTTGAAACGTGGCGGTGAGTTTTCCCAATTCCTTAACCGGTCGGAAGGGAGCAAGGTGACGTTTATCCAAATGAAAGCCCTGGTCTTTAAGCTTGGCAAGCAACTGCGCAGAAGTTACGGAGCCGAACAATTTGCCGCCGGCACCTGTCTTAACGGCGATCGCAACACGAGTCTTTCGTAATTTGACGGCGATTTCTTCTGCTTGGCTCTGCTCATCGGCCTCTCTGTGAGCGCGAGCTCGCATCAGAGACTCCATACGTTTCTTGTTGGAATGATTAAGAGAAACGGCTTTCTTTCTGGGAAGCAACCAGTTGCGTGCGTAACCCGCTTTGACTTTAACGATGTCTCCTTCGGCTCCTAGGTTATCGACTTTGTCGACTAAAAGTATTTCTGTTGTGGCCATAATAGTATGATTAAAGATGAATAGTTATTGAAATAATTTCAGAAAGGAACATCTTCGTTTAAATCGGGGTCGCTAGCAGGAGGAGAAGGACTATCCGATGAGGCATTTGCGCTCATGTCGGGATCACCTGAAGAAGAGACACCCTCCGAAGAAAAGGCTTCTCCTTGGTTGGGATGTTGTGGCGAAGAATCTTGGTGTGATGGAGGAGTAGATCCCGATTGTTGGGACGGGGATCCGTAACCTCTTTCTGCATCTTGTTTGGAATCGACAAACTCGAAATTATCCAATACCACGCGAAGCTTGCTACGCTTCTCTCCCGTCTTCGATTCCCATTGGTCTAGTTTAAGGCGACCTTCAATGAAAATAGGACGACCTTTGGAAAAAAGCCGTCCGATGGTTTCACCAATTTTACCGAAGGCCTCGACATCAACAAAAGCCGTCTCTTCCCTCAAATTACCTTGGGCATCTTTGAAGTTACGACCCACAGCAAGACCAAAGTTGCACACAGGATTACCGCTAGGCAACATTCTTACTTCAGTGTCACGAGTAAGGTTACCGATCAAAAGTACTTTATTGAGGGAAGCCATGGTGCGAGATAGTTTGTGATTCTAATATGCAAAAAGAAATCAAAGTCGTTCGACAACTATGCGATCGAGTTTTTTTTCCAAGGAAAGTTTTTCGAGTAAGCGAGAAGGAAGCATGGGGTCAGCTTCTATATCAAATTGAAAATATACTCCATTTGAAAGATTACTACTCGACTTGCGGGCAAAGTCTTGGGGTCCGAGATTTTCAACTTTTTTTACTTCTCCATCAACTGAACGAATAACATCGCTCATCTGTGAGATAAATTCATCGGAACCACCTTCGTTGCCCCGAGGGTCAAGAACCATCGTAGCTTTATAATTTCGTTTACTCATCTAATTTAATTCGTTCTTATGTTGTTTGATTTACTGAATTCATGGCATACGCGCAACCCTTGTCAAGAACCTCACGCAAAGTGCACAAAAAAAAGTCCGTTTTATCAGCCAAAATTCGGACTTCTTGAGTCGTCAATCGACTCAAGACATGATCCGCCAAATCCATCCGAGAATCTTTCTTCATGCCCACCCCGAGTCGGAACCGAACGAAGTCTGAACCTATGGCGCGTATTATATCTTTGACCCCATTGTGACCGCCGTGACCACGATTGCACGACAACTTTAATTGGCCTACCGTGAAAGCAGTGTCGTCGTGAATCACGATCGTTTCGGAGTGAACGCACTTGTGGTAATCGAGAAGAGGTTTCAAATACTCGCCGCTGCAATTCATGAAATTGCCAGATTTGACAAGTATTAAAGATTTTCCGAAACTCGATGCGATAGCCGTTTTGGAATGAAAACGCGGTTTGTCTTTCCAAGAAACATCTAATTTTCGAGCAAACTCGTCCAACAACCAATAACCCGCGTTGTGGCGAGTTCCGGAGTATTCCGAACCAGGATTTCCTAGACCAACGATTGCTATCGGAGACACGAATCATACTTAATTATGTGAAGGCACAAGCCTGGGTCGGAGGCGGGAGTCAACCTTCGGAATCATCGGTTTTCTCCACTTCGCCTTCTTCGGAAGAAGAATCCCCCTCCTCGCCTTCGGCAATATCGGTTCCTTCTCCGATGTCCTCATCGTCAGCAGAAGCACGACCACTGGCGCTTGCCACGCAAGCGACGAGTACTTGTAAAGGGTCTCCAGGAAAAGAAACGCCATCAATTTCAGGAAGATCCTTAACTTGTAGATTATCTCCTAAATCCAAATCAGTAATGTCAACTTCGATCGAAGAAGGCAAGGCACTTGGACGACAGCGTACCTCAACCTCGTTCGTATTAACTTCGAGAATACCGCCGGTCATCTTCACGCCGACAGCCTCTCCCACCATCTCCAGCGGGACTTTAGTCTGGAGTTGTTGCCCACGAGTTACCTGAATGAAATCGATATGTAAAATGGCATCGGTCAGAGGATGGCGCTGCATTTCCTTGATCAAAGCCAACTCATCTTCTCCGTCGCCCAACCGGAGACGAAAAAGAGAAGCGGTTCCGGAAGAATTTCGCATCAACTGGCGAAATTCACGTTCTTCGAGTGAATAGGATTTGTTCAAATCCTTGCCATAATAAATTATAGGGATTCGACCGGAGGAACGCAGCTTTTTACAAGCATACCTCCCGCTTTCCTCACGCAAGGCGACATTGAGAGTTAGATCGTTTAGTTGGGACATCGTTGAAGGCTCCTAAGTAGGGAAAAGTCGAAAAAAATAGCTAGTAATCCAAAAAAGTGCAAGTAAACTCGCAATTGCTCGGCATTTAGAGATTTTGGCCGCGACATCGAATTCAACTTGGTTGCGTAGATTGCGCCGAACTATTGGATGCAGAGGTGGGCCAGGCTATTTAGGAGGCGTAGTTGAACATAAATAGGCGAAAAAGTCACGGAAGTCCTCATCGGTCAGAGAGTCGAGCAGACCAGAAGGCATTAACGATCGTCCAGCGGGAGTGAGGGAGGTGATTTGGTCGCGCGGAACCACATGATCTTGACCATCGAGACCGCGTAGAATAAGCACCTTGGGGTTTTCCTCAACCTTGAAGCCACTCAGTATCCGACCATCCTTGGTGCTAAGGATGTTGTGTTCGTAGCCTTCGCGAACCTCGGAACTGGGACGAACAATGGCTAGAAGCATCGCATTTAGGTCGGATCTATCGTAGGGAGTAAGGTCGGGACCGATGGACCCCCCTTTGCCAAACAAGACATGGCAAGCTGCACAGCCTGCCTGACCGAAGAAAAGGCTTTCTCCGATTTTAGGATTTCCACCACCCGAGGAAGCAAGAAAACGGTATCGAGCCATTTTTCGATCGAGCTCGATTTCCGTTTGTAATTTTATGGAACTGAATTGAGCGGTAAGCAGTTTTTGCAACTGCGGTAAATCGTGCAGCCGAAGTTTGGCAAGGATTTCCCGATTGAGGATTTCGGGAGAGATGTTTTCAGAAACACATGCCTCGACCAACTCCAAAGCCCAACCTGCACGGCTCGCCAACAAATGTATGGCACCTGTATGAAGTTCTTCGGGTAAATTTGGGAAAGCAAAAGTTATGGTTTTTCCAATTTCGGGTAAGTTGAACTTCTGTAAACTCAGCAAGGCTTCGTGACGGAGGGACATTTTCTTTCCTGCCGAAACAAGGCTTAGTAAGACGGGAACTGCCCGAACCTCTTTCACGTCACCCAATATCCTAGCAAGTTGGATGCGCTGGGAGATGGGGGCTTTGCTGTCCTTCAGCCGGCCGATAGCCTTGATTGTTGCCTCCTTGTCTCCTCGGCGGAGAACGAACGATAGGTTTTCTTGCCCGAGCGCCTTGGACAATGCACGGGAAAGTCTTTCGGGTAAAGGTGGCAAGGTTCGTCCCTCGAAGGCATTTTCAAATCCTTCCAAAAGTAGAGTAGTATGTGCGGCATCGGGTGCCAGTGCCAGCAAGTGGGCACAAGCTTCCAATTCAGTTTGCCCGCCGGACAGGGCCCATCGCCGCATGAGGTTTTGCTGAGGAAAAGCACCGTCTGCCCGTAGGTGACTGTTCCAGTTTGCAGGGTCTTTGAAGTGCGTTAAAATCGAATCGATTTCTGAGGCGTGAGTTTCAAACCCCCACCAGACAAGGAGGGGAAGGTGCGGATCTTCATCGTCTTCCTTAAGACGGGCAAGACGGGCAAGAATGGGCAAGCCATCCTGAGCTGGAAGACGACGGGCACTAGAGGCTAACTGTGAACGAACTTCGACATCGGATTCGTGTGACGCCATTTCAGCCAATCTTATTGAAACCTCTGAAGAAACCTCTCTCTGGTCAGCAAGCAAGCGTACCGTCCATCGACGCACATGAGGATTCTTGTGTCCAAGGGTCTCCAAGGCGACCTCTTTGCCGAATCCACCACACAAGTTCAAAGCCCATAAAGCCTGCAGGGCGGGTTGCCCGAATTCCTCTTGAAGAATTGAACGGAGTTTTGGGACGTGCGCGGAGTCCGGATGGTCGCCCAATATCCGCAGTGCGGTTTCGCGATGCCAGCGATTCTGGTGTCGCAGGGCCGTCTGCAAAAGGTTGGCGGGAGAGAAAGGGTCACCAAGCCGAACGTGCTTCGCCCCCTTGGTCTTGAGGCGATAGATTCGACCTAGACCGGCATCGGTTAAACCCTTGGAGTAGGCGATGTAATGAGCCACCTGTCTGGCATGGAAGTCGGCCACGTACAAGTTGCCGTCGGGACCAGTCTGGATTTCCACGGGCGAGAACCAACGATCATCAGGATCTTCTCCAATGGTGATGGGCTTGTCCATGTCTTCCGTGCGAAAGGTGGATCCATGTGATCTGAGATCGCTGGCCACAACGTAACGGAGGATGGGCGCGACTCCAAATAGTTTTCCGTGATAGCGTTTCGGCAGGGTCGTCCCTTCATAAATTTCGAAGGTGTGGGTGAATCGTTTCACCTTCGGATGAGTCATAGACGGGAAGTGGCCGAAAGCATAAGGATTGGACAAGTTGCCATGCTTGCCGAAGGTTTTGCTGTAGTAGCCTCCTTGCACATAGTGAAACCCGCGAGTATCACCGCCATTGTGACCGGAATAGACTCGTCCCTTCGAATCGATCTCTATACCAAATGCATTACCGCCACCCTCTGCGAAGACCTCAAAGCGATGAGTCTCGGGCTGATAGCGCCAAGCAAATTGGCCCATGCGGTGAATCGGCTTGAATCCAGGAATGGGCTTGTTGTTCAGACCATGCAGAACAATGTTAGCTGATACGGTGCTCCCATGGGTGGCGTAAATCCAACCATCCGGCCCCCAACGCAGGTTGTTGGCAATGGAATGAGAATCCTCCAAGCCAAAACCTGAAAGGAGGATGCGCGGGGTGGGGGAATCGGGACGATCGTCCTCATTCTTGTCGGCATAAAACAGCAGATATGGAGGATTGAGCACGAAGACTCCGTCACGACCCTTTAAGGCGGCAGTAACGAGATTGAGTCCATCTAGAAACACCTTGTGGGAATCAAAGGTACCGTCGCCATCGGTATCCTCGTGGATGGATATTCGATCCTTGCCTCGAAAGGGAGAGTTGGAAGCGTGGGGTGGTGGAGGAGGATAGGGTGGGTCGTAGACATTGCGGTACACTTTGTCGTGACTCACCATTCGTAAACCTGCAGGCCAAGGGTACTGCCTGTACTCAACCACCCACATGCGGCCTCGTTCGTCAAAGTTGACGTAAAGCGGGTTGGCTACATCCGGTTCACGGAGTACGAGTTCGATTTCCAAATCGTCAGGCGTTATCAGTTCAGGAAGTCGAGCTTCTTTAACTGAAGCAGGCTTGGAGAATTTCTCCGGCAACTTAAGATTCAAGGACCAATGAATCGCATTAATTAACAATCGGCAAAAAGGAGGTGCTTCAAAGTCATCAGGATGTCCGAGAGAGGTATTAAAAACCCGATTGCCCCAAACCGGTTTGTTCGTCCATGCCACAGGTTCCGTTGCATCAATACCTTCAGCTCTGCCTGAGGCCAGAACCTGAGTCGTTGCGGCTAGCGGGGAGACTTTGTAGAGCGACCCGCCGGATGTTACTTCAGTGGCCGATTGTAAGCCGTCGAGAATAGGATGCCCTTTTGCAGTAGGCTCGATCCTAAACCAAGTTTTTTTGTTGGAACCATGATGGTTGGAATAGTTGCCTCCGAGCACCTCTGCATCCCAACCCTCCCACAGAGCATGTCCCGACGGAGGGTCCTTTCCCCTAAAATGGAATGCATGACTTGCCGTACGGATAGCTACAACAGGGTTGCCAGCCTTCACCCATGCGCGAATCGAATTCATCTGAGAAATCTTCGGAGCACGCCTGCGAACGCTCACGAAAAGCAAATCTGCCGCATCCAAAGCCCGCTCCATTCCCTTTAAATCGTTCCGCCCATCACCATCTTCCGGAGCAATAATATATGTTGCCCGAAACCCTAATGGCTTCAATTCCGATTCGTAGAACGCCGGGACTGTCTTAAGAGTATCGTATTCACGTTCAGCTAAAACAAACGCGATCGTCGCATCTTTTCCAAAGGAACAATGGAATGAAAACAACAGGAAAAGATGTAACCGGAAAAATGTCATGCAGTCACCACCATTCAACCTGAAGCTTAGGTCAATCCAACGTTGATGCCTAATGCATCAACGCCAAGTAAGCAAAGTCAAGTAACGGGCAAAAGTTCTTGAATCGGAGAACCGTATGGCAGAATGGGCATGGGACGACCGGCATGGTCGGAAAACGAGAGGTTGTAATCTATACCCAAATGTCTGTAAACGGTGGCCCAGAGATCGTTGGGAGACAAGGGTCGCTCGACAGGTTCCTCGCCCTTGGAGTCGGTGGCCCCTATGATCTGTCCGGTACGCATCCCCCCCCCGGAAACGAGCATGCTCATGGCTCGAGGCCAATGGTCGCGGCCGGGTTGGTTCACCTTTGTCTTGGATCCCTTACCTATCGAAATGCGAGGTGTGCGACCGAACTCGCCTGTAACGACAAGCATCACCTTCTTGTTTAAACCTCTCTCGTAAAGGTCCTCCACCATCGCTGTTATCACCTTGTCGTAGATCGGAAGGCGCGCCTTGGAGTCCTTGAAAATGTGAGCGTTTACGGCATGACTGTCCCAATTGTAGGCACCTTCGTCGATCCAAGGCACACCAGTACCGCCGTAAGGATTTTCCATCACTACAGTCACCCAGTTTGCACCCGCTTCCACCAAGCGACGAGCCAGCAACGCTCGAGTTCCCCAGTTATGGTTGCCGAATCGATCCCGAGTCCCTTCAGATTCCTTGCTCAAGTCAAAGGCATCGCGCACATTTTCTGAAGTCATCATGCTTAGCGCTCGCTGGTTAAAAATGTCCATCGAGTCAAAGATACCGCTATTGTCGACGTCTCGTCGCATCTGATCGAAATCACGAAGGAGTGTGGTTCGATCGTTGAGCCGCTCGGTTAGTACTTTATCGATATCAATGTTTTCGACCTTGAAGTTCTTTTCACTGGGATCGGCCGAAATGGCGAAGGGATGAGTCTCTGCACCTAGGTAGGCCGAACCGAAACTGAAAGTATTGATCCCGTTGACCCTGCCATTACCGAGAGCCATATATCCAGGCATCCCTCTAGTATCACGTTTGCCCTCAAGAGCCTTGAAGGCCATTGAGCCCACGCAAGGATAGTCATTTACGAAACCGGTCGGTTCCTTGGGGTCGCGACCAGTCAGAAAACGTTTATGACCGCCGCCATGGTCGGAAAAGGTATGGTGAACAGAGCGAATCAGGTTGTATTTGTCCGCGCACTTGGCATGCATGGGCAGAAGTTCGCAAACCTCGATGCCGGGGACATTCGTACGAATGGGATTGAACTCACCTCGATGCGTATCGGGAGCATCGGGTTTCATATCATAGGTCTCCATGTGAGGTGCGCCCCCGGGTAGCCAAACAAATATTACTGCCGTGTCCTCTAGATTTTTTCCTGCAGACGCGGACAGATCACGAGCCTTTAGGAGACTGCTCAAACCCAAACTTCCGGCGGCAGTCCCACCAATTTGGAGAAAACCGCGCCGCGACATAGGTCCCGGACATAAACCATTTAATTCTCCATGCTTCATCAAATAGTAAATTTAAGGGAAACGCCTACTTCGTCAAGAATCCAAGCCTTTGCAGGAAGCACATTCACAGGAAAGGTTTTGACGAAATTCATCAATTACGAACGATCTTTCCAGTCGTAGGCTACCCGAGAATTTCTCCAGAAAAACTTTTCCGACTGCTCGTCCGGTAGTTCGTCAAGGTATTCCTTAAATATGTTGATTGCCGTAGAGTAGGGGGCTATATAAGTGCTCACTGGCCAATTGCTCCCATACAGAAGGCGATTTGGGCCAAAGGTCTTCCAGAGATGATCCAATCGTGATCGATAAGTGGGCACGTGTTGAAATTTCGGAGCAAGTTTTCTTACGATGTTTGAAACCTTTGCAAAAACATTTGGTTTTGTCCCCAGATTTTCCATAGCCCGTTCGGCAGCATCCCGCACAAATGAATCCGTTGAGACGTCAAAGGGGAAATGGTTGATAATGATCCGCAAAGTAGGCACGGTTTCCGTCAACTTCACAATGTTCGGCAGCATGGCGGGGCCACCCAAGACATCCACGCTGAGCCCCTGAGCCGCGATATACCGCAAATCCTCGACATAAGAAACACCCGCAAGGTCGACCAACTCCTTTTCTCGGATTCGAATTCCTCGAAAGAGAGGGTTTTTCGCAAATAGCTCTAGATTTCCACGGAATTCGAGGTCGCCCACCGGTAAATTGCACACAACGCCAAGGATAGATGGACTTTCATTCGCAAGATCGAGAAGCCATTGATTATCCTCTATTCGAGGTGAAGCTTCAACCAAGATTGATTCTCGTACGCCATGAGATTCAGCAGTCTTTAAGAAATCCTTAGGCAGAACAGTACGATAAAGGAGTTTGTCCTTCTCCTCCGGCCAAACCACACCGCCTTCGCGACCAGGATCGTAAAAATGAACGTGAGCGTCGACCGCGCGTGAAACTCGTGCCTTCGAGATTCTAGCCNTTTGNGNTTGGGTTTCAGTCCACTGCCGCGNACACCCNGGCATNAGNGAACCAANNCCCAAACCACTTGNGGNAAGAAAGNTCCGACGATCAACNGCTAATTGGCGACTAGTTGNCATGTAATGGAGAACATCTTGAACAGTTGATCAAANAATAAGCCTAATTATTAACCTTGATCGTAATTTCATGCAACTGCAGAGGATGAATCATTATCAATAGGTCTGCCGACCATTTGAGAAGAAATTGAGTCGCAGCACGGCATTGACACCAACAGAGTTATCAGCATATTATTAATATTTGATGCCCGGTAGCTCAGTGGCAGAGCAGGTGACTGTTAATCACTTGGTCGCTGGTTCGAATCCAGCCCGGGCAGCCACCTCATTAACCTGTGGCAGGCTAAAATTCTCGAACATCCAATTCAGGCCAACGATCCAATTTTCGGTGAAGCGTTCGACGGCTTACTCCCATAAGAACAGCAGCTTTAGTGCGATTGCCTCCCGCCCGAACCAAGGCGTTACGAAGGAGACGTTTTTCATTTTCCTCCACCGAAAGATTCTCTCCTAGCGGACGTTCATCTGCGAGAAGTTCTGTGGGTGCGGAGAAACGGGGGTCTAGATCATACTCGGTAATTTCGCTTCCTCTCTTAAGCACGACCATATTCTCACAAAAGTTTCGCAACTCCCGAACATTCCCCGGCCAAGAATAGGAGCGAAGGATGGATAATGCTTGATCACTGGGAATAGGGGTAGTCGAACCGTTTTCCTCCGCAAACTCTTCCAAAAAATGGTTCAGAAGGATTGGCACGTCGTCTGCACGTTCTCGAAGCGAGGGAAGTTGGATTCGAATAACGTTGAGTCGGTAAAACAAATCATCGCGAAACTCGCCTTTTTTTACCATTTTTTCGAGATTACGATTAGTGGCGCAAACCAGTCGCGCATTAACGACAATCGGCTTCATACTGCCAAGGCGCTCAATTGTTTTGGATTCTAGAAAGCGAAGTAGCTTCACTTGAGTGGACGGATCGATTTCTCCAATTTCATCTAAAAAAAGAGTTCCCTTGTCCGCAGCTTCGAAACGACCGATACGACGTTCGGCAGCTCCTGTGAAAGCACCCTTCTCATGTCCGAACAATTCACTTTCCAAAAGGTTCGCAGGAAGAGCGGCGCAGTGGACAGGTACGAATGGGCTCCGAGCACGGTCACTATTTTGATGAATAGCTTGAGCAATCAGTTCTTTGCCCGTACCAGTTTCTCCTTGAAGCAAAACAGAAGCTTTAGAAGGTGCGACCAACCTCACCTTCTGCAACACCTCCTCAAGAGCTGAAGACTCACCCAAGATGCCATCAAAGCTATATTTCTTATCTAGTCGCCGATGAAGATCCACATTTTCCTCTTTTAAATTCCGTGAATCAAGACCACGGCGAATGAGGATTTCCAATTTCTCCAAGTTCAAAGGTTTGGAGAGAAAATCAAAAGCTCCCCGTTTCATAGCTTCCACGGCAACATCTATGTCTCCATAGGCCGTCATCATTATGCACACTGGGCTGTTCGGTAGCCGTATGGCATGATCGATAACGCTCATTCCGGAAGATCCGGACATGCGAAGATCGGTCAGGACAATATCGAATTTCTCGGCATCCAGAAGGTTGAACGCTTCCTCGGGGTCCGAAGCCAAATATACGTCGAATTTATCTTCAAGAGCTAACTCCAGTCCTTCGCGGGTGTGTTGCTCGTCGTCAACGATGAGTATTGTTGCAGGCATTTCTCAGTAATCTAAAAAATATTATAATAAATATATTTCACTGCTCCTCAAGTAGCTTCATTCGTCGATCTTTTCTTGGGAAACGGAGGGTCACAACAGTGCCCGCGCCTGGTTTGCTGTCGATGCCTACATCACCACCATGATCTCGCACAATGCGATAGACAATCATCATACCTATGCCGTGACCGTTTTTTTTCGTGGTGTAATAGGGTTCAAACACCTTGGGAATGTCTTCCTTTGCAATGCCGACACCCGAATCGACAAACTGTACATAGACGTTTTCGTCATCTCCACGGGTAACAATGCTTAACTTTGGCTCTTTACCCATAGCGTCGAGCGCGTTGCCAATCACATTAAAAAAAACCTGTTTTAATTGTTCCGGGTCTGCGAAAACGAAAGGAGTTTTAACGCCCTCCTCGATTTGAATGCTTACCTTGCGGGCTTTAAATTCCTCTTCTCGACCTAGCAAAGATTCTTCTATCACCTCAAGTAGATTGGTCTCACGAAAATCAGGTTCGGAAGGGCGAATCGCTTCAAGAAAATGGGCAATGATGCCATCAAGGCGCTCTACCTCTTTCACGCAAGCGCCGAGAGACTTTTCAAGTTTTTCGCTTTCGGCTACTTCATTAAGACGGCGCATCATTAACTGAAGATGAATATTAATGGAGTTGAGAGGATTTCCGAGTTCGTGAGCAACTCCAGCCGCCAAGTTCATTACGCTTGCAATCTTTTCACTCTCAATCAACTCCTCGGTGGAAACCTTGTCCTCCGTAACATCAGATAACACAACTGCAAGGCTACGAGAATGTTTGGTTGCATCAAGATTTTCCTCGCTGTCAATAGGAACAGCATAGAGTCGAACATAGCGATATTCGGGATAAGAAATGCTTAATTCCCGGGTAATAACCTCCGCTTCAGGAAACCCGGCTTTACGATCAAGCCCCAATGCTCGTGCAATCTCTGGAGCGGCTCGAGCCACCTTTACTTTACCGACTGCACTTTCTTTCAATCCAATTAGACGTCGACCTTGCAGGTTCGCGTACTGTACGGAGCCAGCACCATCTAGAACCAAAATACCATCACGTATAACATCGAATATAGTTTCCAATAACCGCCGTTCCTTGGCCAGCTTTTGAACCAAAATTCCCAGATTCACCTCGTCCAGGTCTTCAATGCGTCCAAGGACGCGATCAAGTGGACTTCGCCGAGGCTTCACGAATCTATCCTTTCCAAAAGAATACGGGCCACTTCAAGTTTCGGGGCGATATCGATAGGGACGACCTCACCATTTCTTCCTAGCAAAGTAACCTTGTTTAAATCGGATGCGAATCCACCCTCTGGCAATGACACATCATTTACTACGATCCAATCAAGATTCTTTTCAAGAAGCTTTCTCTCTCCATTAACCAAGCAATCGTTAGTCTCAGCGGCAAAGCCAACGAGTTTTTGGCCTGAAGCTTTGCGACGACCAAGTTCCGCCAAGATGTCGGGAGTCTGCTCCAGTTCCAAAAACGAGCTGATTTCTCCTTTCTTAAGTTTCCTTTTAGCAACGAGAGCCGGTTTGTGATCGCAGACGGCTGCTGCCATTAAAATGAAGTCGCATGATGTAAAAATGTCGAGACAAGCGGCAAACATCTCATCGGCCGTTTCTACAAATGTCTGTCTTACCCCGTGCTTTACTTCAAGAGTGACCGGTCCGCTAATCAAATCTACTTTCCAGCCACGTTCAAGAGCTGCATCGACTACCGCGAAACCCATCTTTCCCGTGGACGGGTTCGATAGGAAACGAACGGGATCCAACCATTCTCTAGTAGGTCCAGCAGTAACCAGACAACGAATTGAGCTTGCTTTTGTCACAATGAAAGAAAGGGTCGAGAGAATAACTAATCTTCCCGACAAAAACAATATTTCATAAAAACAATATCAGATGCAAAACCCAAAAAGGGAAAATATTTGGCTGAATTTCGGATTCAATCTAATTCTGCCTATATTAATTCTCCGAAAAGGAGATGATTGGCTAGGAGATCCGCTTTCGGTTTTACTGAACGCACCTAGCGATGGACCGCTGGTGGGCTCATTCATTCTAGTTTTGGCGGTCTTATTCCCCATAGGATATGGCATATGGGATCTGCTCCGTCGCAAGCGCTGGAACATCATTTCCATTTTGGGTGCCGTGAGTGCATTCCTTACCGGCGGCATAGGACTCGTTCCAGGTGCCACAGTAGAAATGTTTGCAATAAAAGAAGCAGCCCTTCCAGGCCTTTTTGCCATATTGACCGTGGCCACTCTCAACACGAAAAAACCTCTCGTAAAATTGTTTTTATACAATCCCGACGTGATTAATGTGGACCGAGTGGAAACCGCTTTGGAAGAACGCTCCGCAAAAGCCAAGTTCGACAGACTGTTGGCCCAGTGCACTTGGTACATTGCATCAACCTTCATTTTAAGCGCAATTCTCAACTATACTCTTGCGAGAATCATCGTTAAGACGGAACCACATATAAACAAAGCCAGCTTCAACGATGAGGTTGGTTCTATGATGGGATGGAGTTTCCCGATTATCAGCATACCTTGCATGATCGTTACCGCTTTTGCCTTTTGGCAGTTAATAAAAGGCATCAAGTCCCATGCAGGACTATCCATTGAGGAAGTTCTCGTTGGTGCTGAACAAGTATCCAAAAATAAATAAAGCAGGGCTTTAGCGCTCTTCCAATGGAAGATAAACTCTCTCAGTGGCACCTTGATAAATTTGGCGAGGGCGATGGATTTTGCCCCCACTCTCAGCAATTTCCTTCCAATGGGCAAGCCATCCGGGAGCCCGACCGATAGCGAAAAGGACCGTAAACATGTCTGTGGGAAATCCTAAAGCTTGGAGGATGATACCGCTGTAAAAATCGACGTTTGGATACAGCTTTCGCTTAATGAAGTACTCATCCTGTAAAGCCACCTCTTCAAGGTGGCGGGCGATATCCAAAATAGGGGAAGAAACACCTAGAGCTGCAAGAGCGCTGTCGCACGCACCTTTAAGGATTTTAGCGCGAGGATCGTAATTTCGGTAGACTCGATGCCCAAAACCCATGAGGCGAGTTTTGCCTTCCTTGGCCGCAAGAATAAAGCGTGAACCATCGTCCCCAGACTCATGAATCTCATCGAGCATTTTGATAACGGCCATGTTGGCTCCCCCATGAAGAGGACCCCAAAGAGCACATACCGCTCCAGCAAGAGAAGCGAATGGGTTTGCCCCACCTGATGCGATCATTCGACCAGTGGAAGTGGAACAATTTTGCTCGTGATCGGCATGCAGAAGAAATATGAGATCCAAGGCTTTACTTACTGCGGGAGGGACAGCTTCACAGTTGTCGGTCTTGGAAAACATCATGGAGAGAAAATTTTCGCAGTAAGTCTTATCCGGATTACTTTTGATAGGCGCTAGACCCATACGGAATCGGTGGTACCGAGCGGCAATCTTTCGAATCGCCGAAATAATGATTGCTGCAGATTCGTCGAAGGCTCCTAAGTCCTTGACTCGGTCATTCGTAATCTTGTCGGGATGGCAGGTTCCAAGTGCATGAATACCAGCCGAAAGAACTGCCATGGGGTGAGCATTCTGAGGAAAAGCCTCTATAACGCTAGCTACCGATTCGGGAAGAACGCCAGCTGCGGAAACACATTGGCGAAAAGCCGTCAATTGGACGTGGTTTGGAAGATTCCCGTAGATCACTAAAAAAGCGGATTCGAGAAAAGTTGATTTCTCGGCCAACTCTTCGATGGGGTAACCTCTGTACCGAAGAATTCCCTTGTCGCCGTCTATAAACGTGACCTTGCTTTCGCAAGAGCCGGTATTACCGTAACCATCGTCAAAGGTAATGAGGCCGCTCTGTTTCCGAAAAGACCTAAAATCTATGGCACTCTCGTCCTCTGTTCCGGTAATAATTGATAGGTCGTAATTATCGTTGCCGATGCGAATAGTAGCCGAATCTTCCATGAGGCAAAAAAGGGGTAAGCGGAAAAACAAAAAAGCAGAACCACAGAGTAGCCTGCCGCGAGATTAGGGATATTTTATATTATCAAGAAAATTTTGGTAGATTTGCAATCCTTTTGCCTGACTTTTTTCGGGATGAAACTGCGTAGCATGACAATTTTTTGAAGAAATACCACTAACGAACTCTCCACCATAGTCAGTATGTGAGAAAACTATATCATCATTCTCGGGCTCCACTCGGTAACTATGCACGAAGTAAAACTGGTCTCCATCAGCCAACCCGGCACATAACCACTTAGGTGCATTTTCCGAAAAAAATAGGCTATTCCAGCCCATGTGGGGCACCTTTAATTCTGGAGGTAGAAAAAATCTAGACACCTTGCCTGGAAAGATGGAAAGACCCGAGGCATTGCCCTCTTCCGACCATTCAAAAAGTACTTGTAGGCCTAGGCAAATTCCGAAAAAAGGCCTATCCGCTGCAATCCATTCCTTCAAGAGGATATCAAATCCACTGTTCTTTAAAGCACCCATGCAGTCAGGGAAACAACCTTGACCAGGAAAAACTATAGCAGATGCAGTTTCTGCAATGGAAGGCTTAGTTGCCAGAATCACCTCGGAACCCAAGTTCTCGAAGGCTTTCACGACGCTTCGAATGTTGCCTGTACCGTAATCGATTACGGCCAACTTCTGCCCCAACATCACAGGTGATACGGTAGGTCTAAATTAAACTTTAATCGGAAAGCGTGCCCTTAGTTGAGGGTATCGCTCCCCCGAGGCGGGGTTCGTAACGAGTTGCTGCGTCTAGAGCGCGGGCAAATCCCTTGAAAATCGCTTCCACCACATGGTGCGGTTCTACGCCATACTCGAGGCGAACATGAAGGTTGGCACCGGCTTCGTTTGCAAAAGCTTGAAAAAATTCCTTGAACAAGTTCACATTGAAGTCGCGAACAAAAGTAACGGGAGGCTCGGCGTTATAAACTAGGTATGGACGGTTGCTCAGATCTAAGGAGACAGTAACTAGCGTTTCGTCCATGGGTAAGACAAAGAAGCCGTAACGGGTAATTCCAGCGCGATTGCCTAATGCCTTACGCAATGCCTGACCTAATGCCAAACCAATATCCTCCACAAGATGATGATAGTCAACTTCTACGTCGCCACGGGCATCCACAGAGAGATCGAAGAAACCATGACGTGCAAAAAGCTCGAGCATATGGTCAAAGAAGGGAGCACCTGTATTGATTTCCCCCTTGCCCTCTCCATCGAGATTCAAAGAGAGATTAACGCAGGTTTCATTAGTTTCGCGCGAAACTTGGCCTATTCGTGTGTTGTCCATTTATTAAGAGTCTCTTTAAGCATGATCATTTCATCCTCACGACCAATACTGATGCGCAAGAAAGAAGAAGTCAAAGGATGATTGGGAAAGTGACGGACGAGGATATTGTTTTGCTTGAGATGAAAGAACAGATTCTCAGCTACTTCAATTCCGACTTCGCCGCTCATCGTTCTTGGTTCAGTAAGAAGAAAATTGGAAGCACTCTTGTAGGTTTTCCATTTACGGCAGCGTAAGTCGTCCAGCGTTTTTTCTCGAGTCGCTTTGATTTTTCCAATTGTTTCTCGGAAATAAGATTGATCCAGAATTGAAGCAATTGCCGCAGCTTGGGCAAGCCTATCGACATTGTAGACTTCGCGAGCCTTGTTAAGAACCTCGATAAGTCTTGGGTTTCCCAGAGCATACCCGACTCGCAGACCAGCTAACCCGTAAGACTTTGAGAGAGTACGCGTGATGATCAGACGAGGGCAGGCGGCGAGCAATCCCACAGCATTGTGTGGCGCAAAATCAGCATAGGCTTCGTCGGCAACTACAATCCCAGGAAAACCATCATGAAAAGCACTTAGAAAATCGTTGGCAAAAACCGTTCCCGAAGGTGCGTTGGGGGTTGTGAGAAAAAATAAATTTGCTTCGCTAGCAAAAAGATCGGACAATTCCAGCCTGAATTCGTCTTCAAAAGGAACTTCAACAAGTGGAGCATGTTGAAGTGAAGCGATAACTGAATAAAGAGAATAACTTGGAGAAGTTATCCCAACGGGATGATCGTGATCCGCAAAACAACGGGCACAAAGATTCAAAACATCATCAGATCCATTTCCAACTAATACTTGATTCGGTTCCAGATCATGCAGATCTGCGATTACTTCTCGGAGTTGCAAAGATGTTGCATTCGGATATAAACGAAGTTTAGAAATTTCGTCATTTATCGCGTCTACAACATGCGGTGAGGGTGGGTAAGGGTTTTCGTTGGTGTTAAGTTTGATTACTTCTTGATTTCCCAAAGGTTGCTCGCCGGGAACATAGCCGGAATGCACCTGTATATGGGGTAGGACGCGCGAAACTGTAGAGGACACTTCTAGTGCAAGTTTTCGAAGCGGATCGACAGAGATCGACCGTGTGCATCCAACTCTTCCATTGCGGAAAAACGGGAGATCACATCTTCGGCTTTACGAAGAGCCTCAAGGTCGTAGCGTACGATGCTGGATCGACGAAAAAAATCGCTCAGACGCAAACCAGCAGAGAAACGAGAGGTTCGACCCGTAGGCAGAACATGACTGGGTCCGGCAGCAAAATCACCTAGCGCGGTTGGGGTGTAATGCCCTTGAAGAATAGAACCTGCGGTCGAAATTGAGGAAGTAAAGCGTTCAACCTTTGAATCATCTATCTGTAGTTCCAAATGCTCCGGAGCTATGTAGTTAGCTACTTCGAAAACTCGAGTTTCGGAGCTGGCACTAATAGCGAATAAACCAGTTTTGAGAACGCTACGAATGGAATCTCGACGTGAAAGGCTTTCCAATTGTTTTTCTGTCTCAGAAAGTGATAGCCGAAGAATATTTTCGTCCAAACTAAGGAGAAACACCTTTTCCTTGCCGGAACCATGTTCAGCTTGAGCCAAAAGGGCGGCGGCGACATAAGCTGGGTGGGCGGTCTCATCGGCGACGACCATTACCTCGCTAGGGCCAGGTAAAAGGTCTATTCCGACAGTGCCGAAGACCTGGCGCTTCGCTTCATTCACATAGGCATTGCCCGGCCCGAAAATTTTATCCACGGGAGCAATCGTCTCTGTCCCATAGGCAAGTGCCGCTACAGCTTGTGCACCCCCTGCCTTGTAAACCTCGTCCACACCACAAAGTGAAAGGGCGGCAAGCAAAGAAGGTGCAATCGTTCCGTCAGGTTTCGGGGGTGTGGTCACGGCTATCTCGGGAACTCCTGCAGCTTTTGCAAGAGCTACCGTCATTATAACAGTGGAAACTAAAGGCACTTGACCGCCAGGTACATAAATGCCTACTCGCCGAAGAGGATAGTATCGCTCGCCAACTGCACCGCCATGGGAATTAATGGACATCCAGTCCTCGCTTGAACAATGAGAATGAAATGCACGAACATTTTCGATTGCTTCCTCGATTGCGGATCGATCAGGGGAATCGAGGACTTCTTCGGCCTGATTTAATTCGGCTGCAGATACGCACTGCTCAGCGGAAGACAATGAAGCTCGATCAAACTGAAGGGTAAAAGATAACAGTCCATTATCACCTTCGTCGCAAACCTTCTTCAAAATGGCGGCCACCGCACTCTCGATTTCTAGATTTCGAGTAGAACCCGAGATGAAAGCGAGTTTCTCAAATAATTCAGAATCTTCCCCGTCTAGATGCTGCATTTCAAAAAGGATTGTGTTTGAGTGACTATCTTACTCCCACTCGATAGTGCTAGGTGGTTTAGAGCTCACATCGTAGACAACCCGATTTGCTCCTTTAACTTCATTGATTATTCGATTTGAAACCGTACGCAATAGCTTGTCAGGCAACTTTGCCCAGTCGGCAGTCATCGCATCGCTACTAGTTACGGCACGAATTGCAATAACGTTTTCATAGGTTCGTTCGTCCCCCATGACTCCCACGCTGCGGACAGGTAGGAATACGCAAAACGCCTGCCAAAGTTTATAATATTGCCTAGAGTTAAAAAGCTCTTCTTGAAAAATCGAATCTGCTTCACGGAGAACACGCAAACGAGATCGGGTAATTTCGCCGACGATCCGCACGCCCAATCCCGGTCCCGGAAAGGGATGTCGGTAAAGGACATCTTTGGGCAACCCTAAGCCAAGACCAACTTCACGGACTTCGTCTTTGAAAAGCTCCCGGAGTGGCTCGATCAACTTGAGCTTCATTTTCTTTGGTAGACCACCCACATTGTGATGACTTTTGATGACAGCGGCGGGATTACCCGCAATCGGAATGCTTTCAATGACATCAGGATAAAGAGTTCCTTGAGCCAAAAATTCAACCGTACCGATGCTTTTGACGGCATTATCAAAAACTTCAATAAAAGTTTTTCCAATGATTTTTCTTTTGCGTTCAGGGTCAGAAATTCCCTTAAGTCTATTAAGAAAGAGAGTTGACGCGTTAACCACCTTGAGACGTGAGGGGAAGTTATCTCTAAACAGTTGCTCGACCTCACTTCGCTCATTTAGCCGCAGAAGACCATTATCGACAAATACGCAAGTGAGGTTTTCGCCTATTGCTTGATGAAGAAGAGCTGCAGCAACGGAGGAATCAACTCCACCACTGAGACCGAGAAGAACTCTCTTATCGCCAACCACATCGCGAAGTTCCAAAATCGTTTTTTGGGTGAAATCATCTAGGCGCCAATCGGACTTACAACCACAAATATTTAGAAGGAAATTTTGGATCAGTTCCCTTCCTCCATCAGTATGCTCAACCTCAGGATGAAATTGAAGGCCATAAAAGCGTCGCTTGGGATCTTCAATCGCAGCAAACTCAGAGTTTTCGGATGAAGCCACCGCTCGAAAACCTTTCGGAAGTTTCGAGAGGCGGTCTCCGTGAGAATTCCAAACAATAAATTTTGTTGGAAGTCCCTTGAACAGCCCCCCTTTTCTCAATGTTTTAAGTTCACCTCGACCATACTCTCTACGTTCGCTGCTCTCAGCTTTTCCGCCGAGCATGTTGCCCATCAGTTGCAAACCATAACATATCCCGAGAACGGGTAATCCCATACTAAACAAGGTAGGATCCGGTTTTGGGGCATCTTTCGCAAGAACACTGGCTGGACCTCCGGAAAGAATAATGCCAGATGGAGAAAGACTTTCGAGTTGCTTAGCGGGGGTGTTAAAAGGGAGGACTTTAGAGAACACATTCGCCTCGCGAATGCGTCGGGCAATAACCTGTGTGTATTGCGATCCGAAATCGAGAACAATAATAGTTTGCGGCATGAGAAAACGTTCCTGAACAATCAGAAACGCAGACGCAAGTTATTCTTATTGCAGGCAGGACAAACTGCGGTTTCTTTATTGCCTCGGGTTTGAAACAATTCACCACACTTAACACAGTGAAAAAGGGATTGAGCAGCCATTTTACGGTATTTTTTATCCTCCCGATTTTCGTAATGAATCCAAAGATAAAAAGTTCCGATAATAAAAGCTGTTACGGACAGGAGGTTCATCCAGATAAAAGGAAAATGGATCAAAGTATTCATAAGTTTACCCTACAAACTACAGTCCTGAACAGTAATTCAAGTCAATCCTTTTTGCTATCGTCTTTGGAGTCGTCCGTTTCCTCGGAGAGTTTTTTCTCTGGTGCGTCAATAGAATCATTAGAGGATTCGGAAGAAGCATCTTCGGATGCCGTTTCTTCAGTTGAGCCATCTAAATCAGAAAAAGTTTCAACTTCCGTTTCTTGAGTAGTTTCTAAACCAGTAATTTTTTCAACAGGAACTTCTTCTTCAACTTCCGGAGGATCTTGGACGACGTTTTCCGAAACATCATCGGTTTTCTTTTCTATCGTATGCTTTTGCTTAGGCTTCGAAGACTTCGACTTCTTGGCAGTCTTTTTACCGCTACCTTTACGTTTACCATAACCTTTATCGGTAGCTTTGACGAATTCGATAATCGCCATGTCAGCGGCATCTCCAAGACGAGGGATTGCAAGTTTATAGATACGGGTATAACCACCTGTCCGATTTACAAAATCCTCAGCAAGTTCATCAAACAGCTTTTGAACAGATTTCATATTCTTAAGACGAGCGATGGCCAATCGTCGATAATGAACTTTTTTGGCAGCATCATCCGAAAGATATGCTTTTTTAGCCAAGGTGATAATTTTCTCGATTGAGGGCCTCAATGCTTTGGCTTTGGCCAAAGTTGTACGGATACGCCCATTATCAATAAGGGCACAACACATATTCGCCATCAAGGAGAGTCGATGGGCAGACTTGACCCCGAGTAGATGCTTATGCTTTGAGTGGCGCATAGAAAGTAAGAATAGGATATTAGTTAGAAGAAGGTTCAAGCAAGCGATTTTCGAACTTCATACCTAAAGACAAACCAAGTTGCTCGAGTTTCTGTTTGATTTCGTTTAAAGATTTTTTACCGAAGTTGCGGTATTTAAGCATTTCGGGTTCAGACTTGGTGGCTAACTCGCCGACTGTAGTAATATTGGCATTGTTGAGGCAATTCGCGGCACGAACGGAAAGTTCGATTTCATTAACGCTCATACTAAGCAAATTGCGTAAGCGATTTTGTTCTTCGCTGACTTCCTTAGTTTGACTTTCAAACTGTATTTCATCGTCACTAATTTCCTCGAAAACATCAAGGTGATGACGTAGAATTGCAGCAGATTGCTTAAGCGCATCGTCAGGTGTGATGCGACCGTCGGTGTGCACTTCCAAGATAAGCTTATCATAGTCAGTCATTTGCCCGACTCGGGTATTCTGAACATCGTACTTAACGAGTTTAACCGGACTGTATAAAGCATCTACATTAATTACCCCGATCGGTTGGTCATCTGTTTTATTGTCTTCTCCGAGGCAAAATCCGCGCCCCATCGTAACGGTCATTTCCGCTTGTATTCGCAACTTACGATCAGTCGTGAGGATAATTTGCTTGGGGTTTATAACTTCCACACCGTCAACCGGAGCAATATCAGCAGCTGTGATTTCGCCTTCTTTTTCTATATCGAGAGTGAGTTCGAAAGGTTCTGTTTTATGGCAAACCAAAAGAATTTTTTTCAGGTTGAGCACAATGTCGCAGACATCTTCGCAAATGCCGTCCAAGCTTTGAAATTCATGCTGAGCTTGATCAAGCTTCAGAGTAGATATAGCTGCTCCTTCAATTGAACTCAGCAATACTCGACGAAAAGCGTTCCCGATTGTGTGCCCATAGCCGGACTCAAATGGTTCGGCTATGAATTTCGCGTAAGTGTCGGTTGAGGATTCCTCCTCTTTGATGAGACGGTTTGGGAGTTCGAACTTTCCAAGTCGCTTGGCCATAATAAGTATGAGTTGTTAAAATCTGATTTGTTTGAAGTCGGTACGATTTAGCGACTGTAAAATTCAACGACAAGTTGCACGTTAATGCTCTGATCGAGTTCCTCTGGATCGGGAAGACGGTCCACGGTCCCCTGAAGAGAATCTACATTTACAGTCACCCAAGCAGGGGTCGGACGGTATTGAGCGTCTTCAAGATTCCGTGTTGCGAGTTGCCGTGATGATGTTTTTTCACGCACGCCAATAATATCTCCCGCAGAAACATGAAAGTTTGGAACATCTACTTTTTTTCCGTTAACAAGAATATGACCGTGGTTGACAAATTGGCGAGCAGCTTGTCGGGTTCTCGCCAATCCCATACGGTAAACCACATTGTCCAAACGAGTCTCAAGCATCGTCAAAAAAACTTCTCCAGTTACACCAGGTTTAGACTTTGCGTTTTCAAAAGTATTGCGAAACTGCTTTTCAGTTAGGCCAAAGGAGTAGCGCAATTTCTGTTTCTCGTTTAAACCGACGCCGTAATCTTTTAATTTTCTGCGGAAGTTTCTACCATGTTGACCAGGGGGATAGGTTCTACGTTCGAAAGCCTTGTTCGCGGGGAACAAGGCCATACCAAAGCGACGATTAATACGAGTGGTGGGTCCAGTGTAACGAGACATGACTTTGAATAGAGTGGTGAATGAAAAATAGTTAAACTCGTCGACGCTTCGGTGGCCGACATCCGTTGTGGGGAACAGGAGTCACATCTATAATCGACGAAACCTTGAATCCGAGGCTTTGAAGAGAACGCACTGCAGAATCGCGGCCCATACCCGGACCTTTAATCTTTACAATAAGTTCCTTCATTCCGTGGGACATAGCAACTCGACCGGCGTCTTGCGTAACGACTTGAGCTGCATAAGCAGTTGATTTTCGAGATCCCCTGAAGTTACACTTCCCAGAGCTAGACCATGAGATTACATTACCTTTAAGGTCTGAAAAGGAGACTTTGGTATTATTAAAGGTGGCGATTACATGACAAATGCCTGAAGTAACATTTTTACTACCCTTAGCCTTTCGAACCTTAACCTCCTCGATATCTGTTCCGAGCAAGTCCTTGGCAGTTTCTTCTTTTTTTTCTTTTGTCGCAGAGTTTTCAACGGTGTCAGCACCTTTGCCAACGACTTCGGAAACAGGAGTTTCGGTTTCATCAGCTATATCTGATGCTTTCTCAGAGCTTTCAGGCAAAGCCTTTGAAGTAGGTTCTTCGGAGTTTACAATATCTCCATCACTGACAGGTTCTTCTTCTTTTTCTTTACTCATGTGAAAATGTTCTTAAGGAGAGGTAAAATATTACTTGTTGCGTACGACACCAACAGTCTTTCGGCCGCCTTTTCTAGTTCGGGCGTTAGTGATTGTGCGTTGTCCGCGTACAGGCAAACCGCGCTGGTGGCGAAGTCCGCGGTAAGAACGGATACTCTGAAGTCTTTTGAGGTTAGAGGTGACCTCTCGACGAAGATCTCCTTCAACTAAATACTTCCGCTCGAGGATGACATTCATTATTTTACTTAAATCTTGTTCGCTTAAATCCTGAGTACGTAGATTCGGATCGATTTCAGCTTCTACGAGCACACTTTTCGAACGAGTGGGGCCAATGCC
The DNA here is from genome assembly GCA_002730975.1 of Opitutia bacterium. Classification (GTDB taxonomy): domain Bacteria; phylum Verrucomicrobiota; class Verrucomicrobiia; order Opitutales; family Seribacteraceae. The sequence goes on along the minus strand of PCBO01000026.1, from coordinate 35,737 downwards.
ATATACGTATCTTAACGAATACTCTATTTTTTTTCGGTTTGGGATGTCTACTCCAAGTAAGCGAGCCATAATATTTGTGTGGTTTAAAGTATGATTTAAAATGTTATGGCTTTAGAAAGGTAGCAACTAAGCCTAGAATGAGAAGAGCAGCGGAGATCCAAATCAAGGGGCGCCATTGTGCTTCAAACTCTTTCAGTTCGAGCGACTCTATCCCTTGACCTTGAACCGAAGCACTACGACCACGCAAACGACCTTTTCGCAAAAAACCATCGTAGTGACGCTGAAGGAGGAAAGTTTCTATTTGTCGCATAGTATCAAGAACAACACCCACAATAATGAGAAGGCCAGTGCCGCCGAAAAAAGTAGCGACATTATATGAAACACCAGCAAAATTAAAAATAATGTCCGGAAAAACTGCGATGAGTGTTAAAAAAATAGATCCAGCGAGGGTAAGCCTTGTCATTACAAAGTCAAGAAATCGGGCAGTTGGTTCACCTGGACGGACACCAGGAACATACCCGCCATTTTTCTTTAAATCATCGGCAATTTGAACGGGTTTGAACATAATTGATACCCAAAAATAACTAAAAACAAGAATTAGGCCAGCATACACGGAGTAATACAATAAACCTCTGCCGGCGAACATAGCTGCTAGATCTAAGGCCCAGTTTGATTCGGCAGGACTATCTGCCATTGCAGCTCCTAAAGTTCTAAGTAACTGAGCGGGAAACATAAGAATCGCGCTTGCGAAAATTACAGGCATAACGCCAGCATAATTTACCTTGAGAGGCAAAAAAGAGCTTTGGCCACCATAGACTTTACGACCGACAACACGCTTTGCATATTGAACCGGTATCTTACGCTGAGCTTGCGTCACAGCAATTACTCCAGCAACAACCAAAAGAAATAGACCGACCATCAAAAGTGCTTTGACCCAAACTAAATTATCGCCAGCAGGAGCTTGAAAAACTAATGCGTAAGCATCCGCAAGTGCCTTCGGAAGATCGGATAAAATGCCCACCGTAATAAGAAGTGAGATTCCATTCCCGATTCCTCTTTGTGTGATTTGCTCACCAAGCCACATCAAAATTATCGTCCCAGTGGTAAGAAAGATAACGGTGTTGGCGAAAAACATCGATGATTGAGAAACAACGATTTCACCGAAAGGTTGACCACCCAAACCAAGGCTGTTGGGATTAAAACCCTGAATCAGAGAGCCTGGACTGTCACGCAATGCCAATGCAAGTAAACCGCCTTGAACTAAACAAATTATAATTGTTAAGTACCGAGTATATTGAGAAATTTTTTGGCGACCAGGTTCACCCTCCTGCTGTAAACGGGCTAGTTGCGGAAAAACCGCACCCATTAACTGCATGATAATTGAGGCACTAATGTATGGCATAATACCTAAGGCAAAGAGTGCACCATTGAGTAATGCACCACCTGTGAACATATTGTAAAAGCCAAGAATATCGTTTCCATCATCCTGGCTTTGAGTGGCTCGCCATTCAAAGAAGTCGCGGATTGGAGTAGGATCAACTCCCGGCAACGGAACATTAGCACCGACTCGAGCAATAAACAACAAAGCTAACGTGAAGAAAATACGCTGACGAAGCTCTGGTATCTTGAGCGAATTTGTGAACGCCGATAACATTGAAAGGGAGAGAAACCTAATGAAGTTTAACCAGTGAAAGGGGTTCGAACAACTATGAAATAGCTTCGATAGATCCCCCTGCGGCTTTGATTTTTTCTTCAGCGGATGAAGAACATTTGCAAACCTGAACGGTGTAAGATTTATTCACATCGCCTTTTCCAAGTAATTTTATGGAAGTTGCGTTTGAGCGGATAATTCCAGCAGCTTTAGCGGAATCAAGATTAAGGAGATTTCCTTCTATTTTTGCCAATTCGCCGATATTAACAAGAGCATACACTTTTCGAAAACGGGCATTGTTGAAACCTCGGCGAGGAAGTTTCCTAAAAAGTGGCATCTGCCCGCCTTCAAATCCAGGCCTAAGTGAATAACCCGAGCGAGACTTTGCTCCGTTCTCACCTCTACAGCATGTTTTACCTCGTCCATTTCCTTCGCCACGACCGACACGTTTTCGTGCATGAGTAGCGCCTGCGGGGATAGCATGTTCCTTCATTTGAATTACTTTTGGGTGTCCGATAAATTAGTTTCGGTTGAATCGCTCCCTTTATCGACAGGCTCAGAAGGCGAGGCGAGAATTGCAGACGAAGCCATCGACATTCCTTTTACCTCTTCGCCACGAATATCAGAAATCACCTCGGCAGTACGCAACTGTTGAAGTCCTTGGATTGTAGCAGTAACAACGGCCAAATGGTTGTTGGAGCCCATCGATTTGGAAAGAATATTTTTAATTCCAACCGCTTCGAGCACAGCTCGAACTCCACCTCCTGCAATAATACCCGTACCAGGTCTAGCAGGACGTAAAAATACCCGACCGCCATCGGCTTTTCCGTGAACTTGGTGTGGAATGGTATCACCGCGCAAGAAATACAATTTCATTGCTTTACGAGCTTGCTCAGTTCCCTTCCGTATAGCATCAGGAACCATCTGCGCTTTACCATACCCATAGCCAACTCGTCCGTTTTGATCACCGACGACAACAAGGGCGGCAAAGCTAAAACGGCGCCCACCCTTAACTACCTTGGAGCAACGATTAATGTGCACTACTTTTTCAAAGAATTCAGATTCTTCCTCTTCAGGAACAGGTTTTCTTCTACGTTGAGAAAATCTAGGTTGGGCACTCATTTCAGGTATTTGCAATAAAGGGTTAAAATACTATTCCCGCTTCTCGAACAACTTCAGCAAAAGCCTTGACGCAACCATGGTACTTACGCCCGGCACGATCAAATACAACGGTCGTAACACCTGCAGCCTTAGCCCTTTCGGCGAAAACTTTGCCCAATTTAACAGAACCGTCAAGATTGGGCAAAACGCCAACCATATCATTAGCATTTGTCGAAGAGGAAACCAAAGTTCTAGCCACTGAATCATCTATGCACTGAACATGTATGTTTTTATTTGTAAAACATACCGTTAAGCGGGGTCTTTCGGCAGTGCCGTGAACCTTCTTGCGAATTCTCCAGCGACGCTTCTGTATCAATTGCTTTTTCTTGGATAATTTCATGTATCAAGTTCCACTAGTGCACCTAGGCTGATTTTTTACCTTCCTTGCGACGAACGAACTCTCCAACAATTCGTACTCCCTTGCCTTTGTAAGGTTCAACTGGGTAGTAACTTTTAATATCGGCAGTAACTTGACCAACCTTTTGCTTGTCGGGACCTTCGACATGTATCTTTACATTATCGGAAACAGTTACAATAACACCTTCAGGAATAGGATATTCGATGGGGTGAGAATATCCCAACTCGAGGTCGACCAGATTGCCTTTAACGGCAGCCCTAAAGCCCACCCCCTCGATAAGTAAATCCTTATAAAAGGAATTTACGACTCCTTCTACCATATTAGAAATGATGGAGCGGGCAGTACCGTACATTGCTCTTGCAGGTCTGGTATCGTCAGCTGGTGTAACTGTGACTACATTCTCTTCAACCAAAATGTGCGCCAATTTGGAAAAATGCTTTTCCAATTTTCCTTTAGGGCCGGAAACATTTACGAGGTTATCCCGAACGGACACTTCAACGCCTGAAGGGATGTTTATTGGCAATTTGCCTATCCTACTCATTTATAAATTGTCCTATGATTCTGTTAAGGAGAGTGAAGGTGAAAATTACCAAACATTGCAAAGAATTTCACCACCAACCTTCTGGCGGCGCGCCGAGGAATCGTCGAGCAAACCCTTTGGTGTACTCAGAATAGAAATTCCCAACCCGTCAAGAACACGTGGAATTTCTCTGTACCCGCAATAAGAGCGCAAACCAGGAGTGCTAGCTCGAGAAATTCCTTTGATCGCATGATTTCCCTCCACATACTTAAGTTTAAGCTGAATACTTTTGCGACCGTTATCATCTATCGATTGCCCAAAGTTTTCAACAAAACCGCGCTCCCGTAGGATACGAGCGATACCCTCTCGTACTTTAGAATGAGGAGAGGAACAAGATTCCTTGCCTACGCTACCGGCATTACGAATAACCGTTATAAAATCACCTATGGAATCATGGATTGACATGTTTCTATCTCTTAATTGGGATTAACAGCACTTACCACGACGCTTTTATCACGCCAGGTAGCTTGCCTTGCAGAGCCATCTCGCGAAATGTAATTCGAGAAAGACCAAATTTCCGAATGAGAGAACGAGGTCTTCCGGTAGCAGAACACCTTCTAGATACTCGAACGGGAGAAGAATTGCGAGGGAGTTTGGACAACTTAGACTGAGCAGCGTATAAATCTTCAACATCAGTCTCAGGATTAGTAATTATGGCCTTGAGCGCAGCACGCTTCGAAGCGTAGCGTTCAACCAAACGAATGCGCTTGTTATTGCGAGCAATGGTAGATTTTTTAGCCATAATAATTTTGCAGTGACTTAAAGTGAAATTTTATGCGGCGGCATCTTCCTCGGTTTTTTGATCGGAAGAGGACTTACGGAAAGGCATTCCAAGATGGGAAAGTAAAGCATGTCCTTCTTTATCGGACGGTGCAGAGGTAACAATGCTTATATCGAGACCAATGTTAGTGCGCTGACGTTCAACATTGATTTCGGGGAAAATACTATGGTCGGTAATCCCCAGCGTGTAATTGCCATGACCATCAAGACGAGACGAAACTCCCCTAAAGTCCCGGATATTGGGTAATGAAATAGCGAGCAACCTAAAGAGAAAATCCCACATTATCTCTCCCCTCAAGGTAACCATCAATCCAACTGGCATTCCTTCACGAACCTTGAAATTGGAAACACTGATGCGAGCCTTGCATATAACGGGAGATTGCCCAGCAATAGATGCAAAGTCCTTCCGCAAGTCCTCTAGTCCACCTTTGTCCATTTCATCTCCAAAACCAGTGTTCAAGACAATTTTAAGTACTTTGGGAACTTGATGAATATTTTTGTAACCAAGTTCCTTCATCAATGCAGGGACAATTTGTTCTAAATATTGTTTATATAAAAATGCTTGGCTCATGTCTAGAAGTGTAAGGAAGTCCTATGGAGTACGCTTGGCAACTCGTTCGGAGTGGCGAGATGAAAGCATTACATTGGAATAATGCAGGGAAGCTTCTCTTTCGATAATGGAACCCTCAGGGTTGTCTTGAGTCTTGCGCTCATGCCGTTTCACGAGATTTACGCCTTCAACAATGATACGGTTTTTTTCTCGAAGTACTTCGAGTACCTTACCTTTACTGTCTTGATGTTCTCCAGCAATAACGGTAACTTCATCACCTCTTTTAATCATTTTTGACATGGTCAGAGAACCTCTGGTGCAAGAGAAATAATTTTCATAAATTTAGAACGAAGTTCACGAGCAACAGGCCCGAAAATTCGAGTACCGCTTGGGACTCCATCGTTGCCCACTAACACTACGGCATTTTCGTCAAAACGAATAAAACTACCATCAGGGCGACGGATCGGGGCTCTTGTACGAACGACAACAGCCCTAACAACGGAGCCTTTCTTTACAGTTGAATCGGTAGAACTTTCTTTAATGTGACAAACGATGACATCGCCAACACTTGCCGTTTTTTTATTTTGGCCAAGCCTTCGAATCATTCGAGCTTTCTTTGCACCCGTATTATCGGCAACCTCTACGCGACTAAGTAGTTGAATCATAACAAAGTTAAGGAGATTAAGCGTTAACTGTTTCTGGAGCGTGATGTACAATTGACACCACTCGCCATCGTTTGAGCTTACTTAGCGGACGTGTAGCCATAATGCGAACACGATCACCCACGCCAGCTTCGTTTGATTCGTCGTGAGCATGAACCGTAGTTTTTCGGCGAATTTCTTTTTTGTAGAGAGGATGTGGCACTTTGTATTCGTAAACTACCTTGAGCGATTTGTCGCCAGTCTTAGAACGAACGACTCCGAGCAGTTCCTTACGATTATTGCGTGTTTGGCTTTCAGTCATAATAAAAGGAATTAAGCGATATCACCTGAAGCCTTGGGTGCAAATTTTTCGGTCAAAATAGTTTTAATTCTGGCTCGTTCTCGGCGAAGAGTGCAAAGCATGTGGGGTTTTTCAACCTGACCAGTCTGCTTTCGTAGTCTGAGATTCATTAATTCCTCTCCTGTATCTCGAAACTTCTTTTCAAGTTCTGGAGTACTGAGGTTTCTTATTTCGGCGGCATGCATGACAATTAAATCACAAAAAAATTAAAAACTCTGAACACGGGAAACAAGCCGGCAACGAAATGGAAGTTTAGCATCAGCTAGACTCAGCGCTTGTCTAGCAATAGTGAGGGAACATCCGGCAACTTCGAACAAAACATGACCTGGTCGGATGACTGCCACCCAATGATCAACAGGACCTTTCCCTTTTCCTTGCCGGGTTTCGGCAGGTTTTTTGGTAACTGACTTGTGAGGAAAAACGCGAATCCAAACTTTTCCCTTGCGCTTAAGGTGACGATTTATAGCAACGCGAGCCGCCTCAATTTGATTTGAAGTCATACGACCACGAGTGAGTGATTGAATTCCGTATTCGCCAAAAGAAACTTTAGTTCCCCTGGTAGCGTTACCTCGAATTCTACCTCTATGAATCTTTCGATACTTTGTGCGTGATGGGAGCAGTTTGGGCATTTCAGATAATAAAGATTAGTGATTATGAAAAAAATTAGAAAACTCGGTCTTCATCCTTAAGACAAATCCAGCATTTAATTCCAATTATGCCATATACGGTTTTAGCCTCAATAAAGCCATAGTCGATATTTTCGCGTAATGTATGAAGAGGCACACGACCCTCACGCTGTTGCTCAGTACGAGCAATGTCAGTGCCACCCAATCGGCCAGCGCATTGAATTCTAATTCCCTCAGCTCCCATAGACATAGTCGTTTGAACCGCCTTCTTCATCGCACGCCTAAAGGCTATCCGACGCTCTAATTGAAGTGCTACATTTTCGGCGACCAAGGACGCAACAAGATCCGGTTTTTTTACTTCCTGAATCTCAAGACGAACTTCTTTTCCGATCTTTTTGTTTAATTCGTCCCGAAGACCGTCAAGTTCTTGTCCTTTACGCCCAATTACAATACCTGGTCTAGCAGTCCAAATGGTAACACGAGTTCTAGTGGAAGCTCGTTCGATTACGACTCTTGGAACAGATGCAAAGCGTAATTTCTTATCAAGATATTCTCTTATGCATATATCTTCGTTAATAAAATTAGCGTAGTCGGTTTTGTTGGCATACCAACGTGCACTCCAGTTGCGCCGGACACCAAGGCGAAAACCAATCGGATTTACTTTTTGTCCCATAATTTTATGAGTTGTCTGAAAGTATAATGCGGAAATGACTCATACGTTTCTTGTACGGGTGGGCGGAACCGCGAGCACAAGGCCTAAATCGACGCAATGAAGGGCCTTCCTCAACAATCGCATCACGAATAACTAAACCGTCAGCAGCTAAATTGGCGTTATTTTCGGCATTAGCCATGGCAGACTTCAAAGTTTTAACTAACATGCGAGCTGCCTTGCGAGGAATGAACTTGAGCAACTCAACTCCTTCACTTGCCGTACGACCAGGCAAGACACGAGCAACTTCTCTAGCCTTTTTGGGAGAGATTCGTAAATATTTACTGTAGGCTTTAACTTCCATAGTCACTTTTGGGTGTGAGGGTTATGACTCCGGAAAGTACGAGTGGCTGAAAACTCGCCTAATTTGTGGCCAACCATGTTTTCAGTAACATATACGGTGAGGAAATTCTTTCCGTTGTGAACGGCTAAGTTAAGTCCGACGAAATCAGGAGTGATTGTTGACCGGCGCGACCAAGTCTTAATTGGTTTACGGTCGTCGGTTTCTTGTGCCCTACGAACCTTTCTTTCCAAACTTGGTTCTACAAAATATCCTTTTTTAATCGAGCGTGACATGAAAATATATCGGTTTAAAGGGGAAACTACCTCATCTTGCGCCCGTTACAACGGACTAAAATCTGTGAATTTGAGGACTTCGACTTCTTTCGAGTTGGGAAGCCTTTCGAAAGTTGACCCCATGGGGAAGAAGGATGCCCACCGCCAGAAGTTTTTCCCTCGCCACCACCCATTGGGTGGTCAACGGGATTCATCGCTACACCTCTTACACGAGGTCGACGGCCTTTCCATCGGTTTCGACCTGCCTTACCTATAGTGATCTTTTGATGATCAGAATTGCCGACTGTACCAATGGTGGCACGACAACTAGACTTAACAATTCGAATTTCTCCGCTAGGCATTTTTAAGGTGGCATGAACGGGGTCAATTGCCATGAGTCGAATTCCTACGCCTGCAGATCGTGCTAATTTTGCACCACAACCAGGTAGAAGCTCAACGCAATGAATTTTTGTCCCAATTGGTAGAAAAGAAATTGGCATCCTATTCCCATCTTGAAAATCAATTTGGCGATTTGAGCTGAGTAGAGTAGCACCGACTTCAATTCCAGAGGGCGAAGGAATATAGCTTAAGCTTCCGTCTTCATATTTCAAGAGAGCTATGTGGGATGTACGGTTAGGATCATATTCAATAGCTTCTACTGTAGCTGGGACATCTATAATTTCTCGTCGGAAATCGATAGTTCGATAAAGCCTTTTGTGACCCCCGCCTCGACGACGAGAAGTAATACGCCCATAACTGTTACGACCTTTTTTGCGATGATGACCCTTAGTCAAGGAACGCTCTGGACGTTTGTCGGAAACCTCGGCTTTGTTGCGTATGTAAAAGCGCGAAGAAGGAGTTGTAGGTTTATGGTGTATGATGGCCATTATGAAAAATATTGAGGGGAAGAGTTAAGCTCCAAAATCGATAGTTTCGCCTTGTTTGAGAGTTACTATGGCTTTCTTCATTCCACCTTTAGAACCAAGACGATTACGGCGAGTACGATCCCGCTTTAATTTTGGTTTCTGGTTAATAATGTTCACCTTTGTCACCGTGACGCCGAAGGTTCGTTCAACCGAGTCGGAAACATTAGATTTAGATGCCGCCGAATGTACTTTAAAAAGATATTTATTACTGGCGGAAAGCAAAGTTGCTTTTTCAGTAAGTAATGCCTCTAGAAGAATTTCAGCAGGGTTACTCATTTGGATGTCTCCTCCTTGCCTACTTTAGCCAACAAAACCTCTAGACCGCTAACGCTAAAGATGACCTTGTCAGCTGAAACCAAATCCAAAGGGCTCAAATCTTGCGCTCTGGTAAGCGTAATCCGAGAGACGTTTCGAGCAGCATAACCGAAATTATCATCAAAAGCATCATCGACAATCAACGAGCGTCGAGAATCGGGTGTTACCTTATTAATGACTTGAGTAAAATACTTTGTCTTCGCTTCAGAAACTTTCCACGCTTCAATAAGCGATAGTTTCCCTTCAGTGGCTCCGTCAAACAGAGCACGAGCTAGTGCAAGACGCTTTGTTTTGCGGTTAACTTTTTTATTGTATGAACGAGGTTTCGGACCAAACACAACACCACCACCTCGACGCTGGACAGCCTTTTTGTCTCCAGCGCGCCCAGCGCCCAAACCTTTTTGCCGTTGTATTTTCTTTCCAGAACCACGAACTTCAGATCGAGTCTTTGTTGATGCGTTACCTTGGCGTTGATTCGATCGGATAGCTAAAATTACTTGTCGAAGAGCATCAACTCCTTTGTTTTTGTCAAAGTTCATGAAAGCCGGATAGTCTCGCTCACCGTCTTCTGTGCCTTCAGATGTAAAATAAGGAAATTTCATTTAACCGAATGAATTGGTTCAGGATGCTTTGCGAAGTTTCTTCGACACCCTAACGGTGAGTAAAGAATTCTTGTGACCAGGAACGCTGCCTTTGAGTAAAATTAAGTTTTTTTCGGGGATTATTTTTACTACTTTTAAGTTTTGGGTTGTTCGGCTTTTATTACCCATGTGACCTGGCATTTTTTTGTTTTTAAATACACGACCGGGCCATTGACAAAGACCATAACTTCCACCACGACGATGAAACATAGAACCATGTGACGCTGGGCCTCCCTTAAAATTCCAGCGCTTAACGACACCTTGGAAGCCTCGACCTTTAGTCACGGCGACTACATCTACTGTTTCGATGTCAGAAAACTTTTCGACAGTGAGAATAGTACCTGCTTCATATTCAGCAGAATCGCCATTAATCGTAAACTCTTGCAATTTCTGCTGGTGTTCAACGCCGGCTTTAGTTGCATGTCCTTTAGCGGGACGCGTAACCTTATTGGGTGGTTTACCTTTGGGATTGTAACCAATTTGAACTGAATCGTAACCGTCAGAAGTAGATGTCTTGACCTGTAAGACAGGGCAGGGACCAGCTTGTATGATGGTTACTGGAACGAGATTATTATCCTCGTCGTACACTTGGGTCATGCCAAGTTTAGTGCCTATTAGTGCAAAAGTCATCTTTAAGCGGCAGGTGGGTGCATCCCTATGATCTATTGGCCTGCTTTAAAGTAAAATTATTGTAGAGGTGGTTTATAAGAGAAAGACTAAATATTGAGAGTAATTTCTACGCCAGCTGGTAGGTTTAACTTTTTTAACTCATCTACCGTTTGAACGGTGGGTTCAAGAATATCGATCAAGCGTTTGTGTGTTCTAAGTTCGAATTGATCCATCGACTTTTTGTCAACGTGGGGAGAACGATTCACTGTATAGCGCTCAATGCGGGTTGGCATAGGAATTGGGCCAGCAACTCGGGCACCTGTTCGCTTAGCCGTATCAACGATATCAGAGGCGGATTGGTCGATCACCCTATAGTCGAAACCTTTGAGTTTTATTCGTATGCGTTGGCCAGTCATGGAGGTGTAATACTAAATACGGTGTTACGATTAAAAAATTAAGTTCGAGCAGGTTGGCGAGAAATGGATGCTACTAAAGTTTCAACAAGACTTTGAGGAACTTGCTCAAAGTGCGAAGGAGTCATGGAATAATCTGCACGGCCCGAGGAAAGAGAGCGCATATCAGTAGAGTATCCGAACATCTTTTCAAGAGGGACATGAGATTCTAGCACGCACAGGTTTCCTCGACTTTCCATACCCTGAATTTGTCCTCGGCGACGATTCAAGTCACCCATAAGCTCACCTTGATACTCATCGGGTGTAGTTACTTCAACCTTCATGATCGGCTCCAAAAGTATGGGTTGAGCTTTTTTCATTGCATCTTTCAAAGCAAAGATACCAGCCATTTTGAAGGCCATTTCAGAGGAATCGACATCATGAAAAGTACCATCTACGAGAGTTACCTTAATATCAATAACAGGGTAACCTGCGACAACGCCATTAAGGGCAGCTTCCGTTATTCCATCAAATGTCGGTTTTATGAACTCTTTTGGAATACTTCCGCCTACAATTTTATTCTCAAGTTCGATTCCCTTACCTTTTTCATTGGCTTCAAGCTTGATAATCGCATGACCATACTGTCCGCGCCCACCAGATTGCCGAATAAACTTACCGACACCTTCTGATGACCCTAAAATTGTTTCGCGATATGCTATTTGTGGTTTTCCTGCAGTTGCTTCAACTTTAAATTCGCGGAAGAGCCGGTCACGAATGATGTCGAGGTGTAACTCGCCCATTCCCGAAATTATGGTCTGTCCCGTTTCTTCGTTTGAAGTAAGAGTAAAAGTTGGATCTTCTTCAGCTAAACGCTGAAGCCCTATGGACATTTTTTCTTGATCGGCCTTGGTGGCAGGTTCGATCGACATAGAAATAACTGGATCTGGAAAAGTAGGAGGTTCCAATCGAATGTCCAAGTCGCGGTCAGCAAGTGTGTCTCCCGTGACAACGTTTTTAACACCAATTAACGCACAAATGTCACCAGAATAAGCCGTGTCGATATCCTCGCGATCATTCGATTTCATTATCATCAAACGAGAAATCCGCTCAGACTTTCGAGTGCGGGGATTGTAAAGAGTAGAACCTTTTTGAAGAGTGCCCTGGTAAACGCGATAAAAAACTAATTTTCCGACATAAGGATCGGACATTAATTTGAATGCCAGACCAGCAACTTTAGAATTGTCGTTGGGGGAAACCTCAGTTTCATTTCCATCAGAATCCTCACCCTTCGTTGGTGGCAAATCAAGAGGAGACGGAAGGTAATCAACCACCGCATCCATAAGCATTTGAACTCCTTTGTTCTTAAAGGCACTACCAGGGATGACCCCTACAAATTTAAGTGAAAGAGTCGCTTTGCGAATACCTAACTTGAGTTCATGTTCGGATATATCCAAACCTTCAAGGTACTTAGCAGCAATATCGTCATCGAAATCTGAAATAGCTTCTATAAGAGTCTCCCTATATTCATTCGCTTGTTCGATGAATTCCTCGGGAATATCCACTACATCAAATTTTACTCCGCTAATATCACTAGCATCGTAGATACAAGCATTCATTTTGACCAAGTCTATTAAGCCTCTAAATTGATCTTCGGCACCAATCGCCAAGAACAGGGGATGAGCATTCGCTCCGAGCTTATCCCTCAAGGTGCGGACGGCATGGAGAAAGTCAGAGCCCATTCGATCCATTTTGTTAATGAACCCGAGGCGAGGTACATTATACTTGTCCATCTGCCTCCAGACGGTTTCCGACTGAGGTTGAACACCTTCCACAGAGGTAAATACACCCACTGCACCATCAAGAACACGTAGGGATCTTTCAACTTCTGCAGTAAAATCTACATGACCCGGCGTATCAATAATGTTGATACGATGAGGTTCTTCAGCATAGGGACCGTCATTGGTGCTCCATTCACACGAAATTGCAGCCGAAGTAATTGTAATTCCGCGTTCACGTTCTTGCTCCATCCAATCTGTAGTAGCACAACCGTCGTGGACTTCTCCGATTTGGTGGACCACACCTGTATAGAAAAGAACCCTTTCAGTTACAGTGGTTTTTCCTGCATCAATGTGAGCAGCAATACCTATGTTACGCGTACGCTCCAAGGAACAAGGCCTGTCAGGGGAATTCACGAGGGTATTATTAGCGGGGGTGCTCATTGATAAAAGATGCTGAAAATAATTTTTTTGATCAACTGTGGTCGCGTCACCAACGAAGGTGAGCAAAAGCACGGTTGGCTTGCGCCATACGATGCGTCTCTTCTTTTTTCTTTACCACACTTCCTGTATTGTTGTAGGCATCAATAAGCTCATTGGCAAGAGCTTCACGCATGGGAACTCCTTTACGAGATCCTGCTGCACGAACAACCCAACGAAAAGCTACACTCTGCTGTCGCTCAAAATGGACTTCTATAGGAACTTGATAGGTTGCACCTCCGACTCGTCGACTTTTGACTTCAATTTTTGGTCGTATATTTTCAAGGGCTCCAAGTACTAGTTCAACGGGGTTTCCCTTACCGAGTTTTTCCGCCATCAGTTCGATCGCACCATACACAATACCTTGAGCAGTGGACTTTTTGCCGTCACGCATGATCATATTAATAAGCGATCCGATTATTACGCTGCCATGCAAAGGGTCAGGCATAGGTAGGCGTTTAGTTGCTCTTCTGCGTCGGGACATATTGCGAAAGCTAAGTTAAAAAGAAAACGTGAGGAATTAAGAGGACTTATCTCTTGGCCGCTTCACACCGTACTTTGACCTACTACGACGACGCTTTTCAACTCCTTGGCAATCCAAGGTACCCCTTACGATGTGATAGCGAACTCCGTTGAGATCTTTAACCCTTCCACCTCGTACAAGAACAATGCTGTGCTCTTGCAAGTTGTGGCCTTCATCAGGAATGTATGCTATTACCTCCAACCCGGTTGTAAGTCGAACTTTTGCGACTTTTCGAATAGCAGAATTGGGTTTCTTGGGTGTCCGTGTAGTGACTTGTACGCAAACACCTCTACGGAAAGGACAAGCCTTAAGTGCAGGAGACTTAGTCTTGACTTTCTTAACCTTTCGTCCCTTGCGGACAAGTTGATTGATAGTGGGCATTGGAGTAATGAGAAAAAGGGGATGTTTATATCACACTGTTTAAATTCTACAAGATTATTTTCCTTAAAATTGAAAAGAGGATCTCTAAGAACTAAATTATGCAGTTTTTCCCTCGACCGAGGGAGCTGAGCCTAGGGTATCTATTTTAAGGCGACGCCATTTTGGCAGACCAGTTCCGGCAGGAATAAGATGGCCCATGATAACATTTTCCTTAAATCCTCGTAAATCGTCCACTTTACCAAGAGTAGCGGCGGTTGTTAAAACACGAGTGGTTTCCTGAAAGGATGCAGCTGAAATAAAGCTATCGGTTTCCAATGAAGCCTTGGTTATGCCGAGGAGAATGGGTTCGCCATCCGCAGGCTTACCGCCTTTTTCGACTATTTCTTCATTAGCATCCATAAATGCAAAACGGTCGATCTGATCCCCCCAGAAAAATTCGGTGTCGCCAGGATCAGTAATACGCACCTTGAATAGCATTCGTGAAATTATTACTTCAAGGTGCTTGTCGTTAATCGTTACCCCTTGTAGTCGATACACTTTCTGAATTTCCTCAATGAGATATTCCTGCACGGCAGAAGGTCCGAGGATATCTAAAATCTCATGAGGATCCTTGGCTCCGTCTGTAATTAGCTGACCTTTGTATGCAAAATCGCCAGGTTGTACTAAAACATGCTTTCCGTGAGGAATAAGATGCTCTTCGACTTGTCCACTTTCCTCATTCGTGACCAAGAGGCGCTTTTTTGATCGTAAAGTTCCAGCCTCAGAAACAATGCCGTCGATTTTCGCCATTTGCCCAACATTACCTTCTTTGGGCCGACGAGCTTCGAAAAGTTCAGCGACTCGAGGCAATCCACCAGTGATGTCTTGTGTCTTGGAAGCTTGCCGGGGAGTTTTTGCAATTATCGAACCAGCATCAATACGAGTGCCCTCGTCAACTGAAACCTGAGCACCTGTTGGAATAGAATATGTAGCTATGATCTTACCTTTTTCATCGTGAATCTCGACTTGGGGATTAAGGTCTTCTTTGTGTTCTATAACAACCATAGCCCTACCACCAGAGGCATCACGTTCGGCCTTAGTCGTTACTCCTGGAATCATATCCATGAAAGCAACTACGCCCTGCTTTTCAGAAAGAATCGGAATGTTGTAAGGATCCCATTGAGCAAGAAGGTCATCGGCTTGAACTTCGTCATCCTGCTTAAAATGAAGGAGTGCACCAGCTGGTACAGGATAATCGTCCAATACTCGATCATCTTCATCCCAAACCTGAATTGAACCAGTTTTATTGAGAGTTACTTGTTGTCCATTCTCTAGAGTAACGAGTCGCAATCCACGGAAATGCAATTTACCCGCGCTGCGACCATTGATGACGGGATCTTCACGCCCAGCACTTGCGATACCTCCGATGTGAAAGGTACGCATGGTCAGCTGAGTACCAGGTTCTCCAATTGATTGGGCTGCAATGATTCCAATAGCAGCACCTTGCTCAACCAACTTATTTGTTGAAGGATCTATACCATATTCTAGAGCAGAAATACCATTTTTCAAACGGGTGGAAAATGGAGACATAATGCGAACTCTCAAAATACCGCTGGCATCGACTTTTTCTGCAATTTCCTCAGTTATCAAATCACCAGATCCAACGATTAATTGGGAAGGGTTAGATGGATTTGGTATATCTTCTGAGGAGTATCGACCTGTTATTCGCTGACGTAGTGGTACAATTTCATTATCGCCATCCACAATGGCTTTCTTCCAGACGCCATCACGACGCCCATCATCATTACATTCAATAATAGTATCCATCGCAACATCGCACAACTTACGAGTCAGGTAACCTGCGTCCGCAGTCTTGAGGGCAGTATCGGCTAAACCTTTTCGAGCCCCGTGAGTTGACATGAAATATTCAAGCACTGACAAACCTTCACGAAAAGAAGCGAGAATGGGTTGCTCTATGATCTCGCCAGAAGGCTTAGCCATAAGACCGCGCATACCACAAAGTTGACGCACTTGTTGACGATTACCTCGAGCACCCGAATCCATCATCAAATATACGGGATTAACGGTATCTTTCTTCAAGCCATCTAA
The DNA here is from genome assembly GCA_002730975.1 of Opitutia bacterium. GTDB lineage: Bacteria > Verrucomicrobiota > Verrucomicrobiia > Opitutales > Seribacteraceae. Next base: position 19,635 of record PCBO01000026.1, on the reverse strand, counting down.
GCCTAGGTTTTCATCTAGGCCTTTGTAAACTTCTGAAGCAATTTCGTCGGTGGCGTTGGTCCAAACATCTATGATTTTATTGTGACGCTCACCTCGTGTTATAATCCCTTTTTTAAATTGTTCTTCAACTTTTTCGATTTCCTTTCGAGCTTTTGAAATTTTTTCTTCCTTAGTCGGAGGAATAATCATATCAAAAATGCCGATTGAAATCCCAGCCTTGGTGGCATACTCAAAGCCTAATTCCTTAAGGCGATCGAGAGAAGCAACAGTCTCTTCTTTTCCCAACTCCTTGAAGGTTTCAAGTATCAGGTCGCCAACACCACCCTTGAGAGCTGGTTCATTGTAGAAACCAAGTTCTTTTGGCCAAATAGTGTTAAAAAGTACACGGCCGACAGTCGTACGGATAACGCTTCTTCCACTTATTCCGAAGATTGTATCTCGTCCTTTGTCAGGATTGCTCAAGTCAATCCAGTCATGCAGCTTCAGCGCACCCTCATGCATCGCGGTTAGAGCCTCTTCGACCGAGGCGATAAGGGGCAATCGGGCACCTTCTTCAGGCTCTTTGCCACGAGGATTCATTGAGAGATAATACGATCCAAGAACAATATCCTGAGAAGGAGTAAGTATAGGCTTACCGCTGGATGGAGAAAAAATGTTGTGGGTAGAAAGCATCAAGAGCTTGGCTTCCATGATGGCTTCTAAGGAGAGGGGCACATGCACAGCCATCTGATCGCCATCGAAGTCCGCATTGTAGGGAGTACACACCAGAGGATGAATCCGTATGGCGTTACCTTCTATTAAAACTGGCTCGAAGGCTTGAACGGAGAGACGGTGAAGGGTAGGGGCACGATTCAGCAAAACAGGATGCCCCTTGGTCACTTCTTCAAGAATGTCCCAAACCTCAGGAGACTTACCCTCGATCATTTTGCGAGCACCACGGACCGTATGAACAAAGCCAAGCTCTTTAAGTCTGCGAATAATGAAAGGTTCGAAGAGGGTGAGGGCCATTTTTTTCGGCAAACCACACTGGTGAAGCTTGAGCTCTGGACCAATTACGATTACTGAACGCCCAGAATAATCTACGCGTTTACCCAAAAGGTTTTGTCGAAATCGACCCTGCTTGCCCTTAAGCATATCACTGAGAGATTTCAACGCCCGATTGCCAGACCCAGTTATTGCACGCCCATGACGACCGTTGTCAAAAAGAGCATCCACCGCCTCTTGAAGCATTCGCTTTTCGTTATGAATAATAACATCCGGAGTTTTTAGTTGAAGAAGATTTTTCAGGCGATTGTTCCGGTTTATAACCCTACGATAAAGATCATTGAGATCACTGGTCGCGAAACGCCCGCCCTCTAAGGGTACAAGAGGTCTAAGGTCGGGTGGAATTACCGGGATAGATTCTAAAATCATCCACTCAGGCTGTGCTCCTGAATGAATAAAGCCTTGAATGATCTTTAGTCGGTTGGAGAGCTTTTTCTTGATCTGCTTGGACTTGGTTTCATGCATTTGCTCATACAGTTCCTCCAACGATTCTTCCAAGTCCATACGAGAAAGTACATCCATGAGAGCCTCGGCACCCATTTTGGCCTCGAACTCGTCGCCATACTCATCACAAGCTTCTCGGAACTCTCTATCCGATAATAATTGCTTCTCTTCGAGGGGGGTGGTTCCAGAGTCAGTTACCATATACTGCTCATAATAAAGAACTCTTTCGAGGCTCTTTGCAGTCATATTGAGCAACAAACCGAGTCGGCTGGGCATACTCTTGAGGAACCAAATGTGAGAGACTGGTACTGCTAATTCGATATTGCCCATACGCTCCCGTCGAACGCGAGAAACAGTTACCTCGACACCGCAACGATCACACACCACTCCTTTGTATTTGATGCGTTTGTATTTACCGCATGCACATTCATAATCCCGAACAGGGCCGAAAATCTTTTGACAAAAAAGACCGCCAGGTTCGGGCTTAAAGGTCCGATAGTTTATTGTTTCTGGGTTCTTTACCTCGCCACGAGCCCATGATCGGATTACATCCGGAGAGGCAACAGTAATGGATACTCGATCCATGGGTCCAACTTCTATTCCGAGAGCTTCTTTGGCTGCATCGACGCTCATAATGAGAACTCCTTTGTGATTTGTGAAATAAAATTAAGTAGGCAGGGGAAGTATCTAAAGAGCATCTTGCCCCTTAACACGAACATCAAGGCAGAGACTTTGCATTTCCTTCATAAGAACATTAAAGGATTGAGGCGTACTTGCCTGTAGCGAATTGTCTCCCTTCACTAAATTTTCGTAGATTTTAGTACGACCGGAGACATCATCGGATTTGACTGTCAAAATTTCCTGCAAGGTATAAGCAGCACCATAGGCTTCAAGCGCCCAGACTTCCATCTCTCCAAAACGTTGCCCACCATATTGAGCCTTTCCGCCCAAAGGTTGCTGGGTGATCAAGCTATATGGACCGACTGCCCGAGCATGGATTTTACCAGAAACAAGGTGATTCAACTTCAACATGTACATGTAGCCGACAACCACTTGCTGGAAGAAAGGTTCCCCAGTACAACCGTCTACGAGTTCGGTCTTACCTGTTTCAGGAAGATTCGCTTGTTTTAAGTATTCCTGTATGTTGGTTTCGGGGATACCGTCGAAAATTGGTGTTGCAACAGTTAACCCGAGCTTCTTGCAAGCCCAACCAAGGTGAGTTTCTAGTACCTGACCGACATTCATGCGACTAGGAACTCCTAAGGGATTCAAACAAATCTCAATGGGTGTGCCATCAGGCAGAAAAGGCATGTCCTCTTCCGCTACAATTTTTGCAACAACACCCTTGTTCCCATGACGACCTGCCATCTTGTCTCCAACCCGAATCTTTTGTTTCTTTGCAACAAAAACACGTACATTCTTGATAGCTCCTTGGTCAATGGGATCACCGTGCTCAATTGCTTCTATTTTTCGATCACGATCATCATCCAGATCCTTGAACTTGCTCTCATAGCCTTCTATAATTTCAAAAACTTTTATTCGAACGGGAGATGGTGGAATGTCTACGTATCGATGCACCGAAGATAATCGCCTCAAGAGAGTTTTGGTTATCTTACGATTTGCAGGAATGATTATATCTCCTGTTTCAGAATTCTTTACATTAAGAGGAATTTTTTCGCCCAAGAGAATGTTAGATAGAGATTCCGTCAGTTGAGAACGCAAATCATCATTTTGGTTTCGATAATCTTCCTTGATTTGTTTAATTTGCCGACGGTTGTCAGAAGGTGAAAGTTTCTCTTGCTCTGCTTCTGTTCGGCTAGAAATCTTTATGTCCATAACGATCCCAAAAGTACCTGAGGGTACTTTGAGAGAGCTATCCTTCACATCTGCCGCCTTTTCACCGAATATAGCACGAAGAAGCTTTTCTTCCGGTGCTAAATCAGTCTCACTTTTAGGAGTTATTTTGCCGACAAGAATATCACCAGGTTTTACCTCAGCTCCTATGCGAACGACTCCGCGATGATCCAAATTCCGTAACGCTTCTTCACCTGCATTGGGAATGTCGCGAGTAATTTCTTCTGGACCCAATTTCGTGTCCCGTGCCGTTACCTCAAATTCTTCGATGTGTATAGATGTATAAATATCATCCTTGATCATCTTCTCCGATATCAGAATTGCATCTTCGAAATTATAGCCCTTCCATGGCATAAAAGCCACGAGGATGTTACGCCCAAGCGCAAGCTCACCATCTGATGTGCAAGCCCCGTCCGCAAGGGATTGACCGACACAAACCTTATCGCCTTTGCGTACAATTGGTTTTTGGTTAAAACATGTTCCCGAATTTGAGCGTAAGAATTTACGCAAATCGTAGCAATGAACTCCTCGCTTCGGATCGCTTTTAGGTTCACGCAAGAAACGAACGGGCAGTTTTCCATCGTCGGTTACGACAATGCGGTTGGCGTCAGCTAAAGCAACTATCCCTTCAGAATCAGATGAACTCACCGTTTTCGAATCTTTCGCTACACGGTGCTCAATGCCAGTGCCGACCAAAGGAGCTTCAGTCCGTAGTAAGGGAACCCCTTGACGCTGCATGTTAGCACCCATCAGGGCACGGTTTGCATCATCGTGTTCAATAAATGGTATAAGTCCTGCAGCTACCGAAACTACCTGTTTAGGCGATACATCCATATAGTCTACCTTGGCTGGCTCGAATTCAGCCACTGTATCACGATAGCGACAAGTTACGCGCCCCTTTAATTTATTAGTCTTTGGGTCAACTTCGGAGTTAGCTTGAGCAATTCGAAAACTCTCCTCACGAAAAGCATTTAAATAAGTGACATCCTTGGGATTTTTGTTAACTACTCCGTCGACTACTGGATGGTAGGGTGATTGCAAAAATCCAAATTCGTCTATTTTCGAATAGGTGCTAAGGGTATTAATTAAACCAATATTAGGTCCTTCCGGAGTCTCGATCGGGCAGATGCGACCATAGTGAGTAGGGTGCACGTCGCGGACTTCAAATCCTGCGCGTTCACGGTTTAATCCACCAGGTCCGAGTGCAGAAAGTCGCCGTTTGTGAGTAATTTCTGCCAAAGGATTAATTTGGTCCATAAATTGGCTAAGCTGACTTCGGGCGAAAAAGTCTCTCAAAACTGTTGTTAAAGCCTTTGGGTTTATCAACTTTCCAGGAGTTAGTGAATCAACACCTTGATCATAGAGGGTCATACGTTCACGAACAACTCGCTCGGTACGAGCCAAACCGCTGCGACAAACATTAGCCAAAAGTTCACCAACTGTGCGAACGCGTCTATTTCCTAAGTGGTCAATATCGTCAATCCCCATATCGAAAATAGAACCAGCATCTTTACGAGCTTGCTCTTCGCTACTTATGCCACGTTTGAGATCTGTTAATCTCTTGGTCGCTGCAACGATGTCTTCTACGGTCGTGACACGCACTTCCAAGGGTGTTTCCAAACCTAGCTTCAAATTTAGCATGTGGCGACCGACGCGAGCTAAATCATATCGCTTCGGGTCTTGGAAGAGCCTACGAACAAGAGCCTCTGCATTCTTGCGCTCGGGGGGTTCGCCCGGCCGCAGTTTTTTGTAGATTTCTTTCAGTGCATCTTCTTTATTGCGAGAAACATCTTTTTTGAGACAGCGAATAATTGCACCGTCATCGGAAGAGGTATCAATAGCCCTCAAATCAACGATACCAGCTTTCCGAAAAGCCCGCAAATAAGTTTTGGTAAGTGGCTCAAACGCCTTTGCTAAAACAACTCCCTTAGCACGATCGAACATTGGTTCGACTAAAACAAAACTAGATACATTATCCTTGTCTAGCAAATCACTCACTTTGAGGCTTTCTATTTCATAGAAAAGCTCAAGAAGCTTCTGGTCGGAATCAGTATCTTTTTCCGGATCCCAGTCGAGAAGCGCTCGCAGGAAAGTAGTGATGAGAAATTTCCGACGACGACGACGACGATCCAAATAGACATACAGCAAGTCATGCTGATCGAATTGTGCTTCAATCCATGTGCCTCGATCAGGTATGATTCGAAAGGCGTGAAGAGATTTTCCGCTCGTGTGAGTTGTTTCCTCGAAGCTTACGCCAGGGGAGCGATGCAACTGGCTCACGACAACACGTTCAGCTCCATTTATTACAAAGGAGCCGCGGTCTGTAATAATGGGAATCTCACCCATAAAAATTTCTTCCTCGCTAAAGAAAGGTTTGCTCTGCCCCTCTAACTCCATACGCAAACGCAATTTCAACTGGAGGGGTGCTGAATAAGAGCACTTTTCTTGAATACACTCCATCTCGCTTAATTTAGGTTCCCCAATAGCGTAACTGACGTATTCCAAGCGAGAGCGCTCATCATAGCTAACGATCGGAAAAACTTCTCTAAATACTGCCTCAAGGCCAACAGGCCTACGATGTGTATGAGGAACATCTTTTTGGAAAAAGTCGCGAAAAGAATCAATCTGATTCAGAATCAGATTGGGTGGCTCAATGACTTCTTTTAGTTTTCCGAAATTTTGGCGATCGTTTACGGACATAGCTACGAAATTAGAATGGAGATAGTTGATGGAATCTGAAGATCAGATAGGAAATCCGTGCATACCAAGACAAGGGCACACCCGTAAGGTGGCCTTTTGGCTAAAGTTCGAGATGGAAACGACAGTGAAAGTCACCGTCTACTTGAGCTCGGCCTTAGCACCTGCCGTCTCTAGTTTCTTGAGAACTTCTTCGGCATCGCTTTTAGAAGTCCCTTCTTTGACGGGTTTTGGTACGCTTTCGACCAGCTCTTTAGCTTCCTTTAAGCCCAATCCAGTAATCCCTCGTACTTCCTTGATGACGGCGATCTTGTTGCCGCCAAAATCAGTTAACACAACATCGAACTCTGTCTTTTCTTCTGCGGCACCGCCAGCATCTCCGCCTGCTGGAGCGGCAACTGCAACAGCCGCAGGTGCCGAAGCACTTACACCCCATTTTTCTTCGAGTTCTTTGACCAACTCCGCGATTTCGATGACTGACTGACCACTGAGCCACTCAATTACTTGTTCTTTATTTATCTCTGCCATTGTATTTTACCTACTTGCCTTGAATAGGATTAGCGTCGTTGAACTGACATTTAAGGGTTAGTTCCCCTAATTTCTTCAAGGTTGGTGGTTAATGATTATGCCTACGAACAGACTTAAAAGTCCGCTTTGAAGGCAGGAAAATGTTGTATTAATTTAATCGATTTCTTCAGCTTTAGCCGAGAGGACAGTTACAAACTGTCTAGCTGGAGTATTTAATAATGTTACCAGCCGAGTAGCGGGAGTCATTAAAAGAGAAAGAAACTGAGATTTTATCGTTTCGAGGTCGGGCAAATTGGCTAAGGTGGAAACTTCCGTCGGGGTAAGTTGCCTATCGCCCAAAGCGCCGGCTTTAACAGTAAGTTTGGACTTAGACTTCTTAAAAGAACCCATAATCTTAGCCGCACTTGAGGGGTCACCACCAGTAACAATGGCAGTGGGGCCTTCAAGAAACTCATCTGAAATCGAGACATTACATTCTGCTGCTGCAAACTTTAATATACTGTTTTTGACGATATGAAACTCGGCGCCTAAGGAAGAAAGCTCACCACGAAGTTCGTCGGACTCATCAACGGTTATTCCAGTAAAATCAGCCAGGAACACATAATCAGATTTTTGAAGTTGTTCTGTAGCTTCTCGGACGAGATATTTTTTTTCGGGTCTCATTGGGTCAAATGCTTGAAAGATTTGAAATTAGAGCAAAGGCAGTTAAAGCTGGGAAAATACAGTGTTGTCGAGGGAAATGCCAGGGCTCATCGTGCTACTAATGCTCATTCGGCGTATGTAACGCCCCTTGAGACCTTCGGGACGGACTCCAGCAATTGACTTTATTGCCTCAAGAGTATTTTCGATTAATTGTGTTGGACTAAAGGATCGCTTGCCTACAATAACAGCCAGTGCTCCGGTCTTGTCCATTTTGAATTCAACTCGACCTGCCTTAACAGCTTGAACGGCTGAATTAACATCATCAGTTACAGTTCCAGCCTTAGGAGTTGGCATTAAGCCTCGAGGTCCAAGAATACGTGCTACCGATCTTACCTGTTTCATCGCTTCAGGAGTGGCGATTGCAACATCGAAGTCGCACCAACCATCTTTAACTTTAGAAACCAAGTCCTCCAAGCCAACAATATCGGCTCCTGCAGACTTAGCTTCATCGGGCTTTTCAGTGAACACTGCAACAACGACCTTTCGACCGCTTCCATGAGGTAAGTTTACCGTGCCGCGGACAGAATGAGATGTTTGCTTTGGGTCAACTCCTAATGCAACAGAAAGTTCAACAGTTTCGTCAAACTTAGCCTTTTCCATTTGGCAAAGGACTTCAATTGCTTGATCAAGAAGATGAGGCAGGGAAAGGTCAGACTTCTCAGTCGCAGAATGATATCTTTTACTTTGTTTTGGCATGGTTATTCAAAAAATGAACAGAAAATATTCGAAATACTTGTCGATTCTCAATTGATAATTTCGATGCCCATGCTACGAGCGGTGCCAGCGATAATACGACAAGCAGCATCCTCGTCTCTAGCGTTTAAGTCAGCCTGCTTTGTAGCCACAATTTCTTTCACTTGAGACATAGTAACTTTACCGATCTTATCTCGGTTGGGAGTACCTGAACCCTTAGGCACTCCTGCAGCCTTTTTTAAGAGGACTGCGGCAGGGGGTGACTTCAAAATGAAACTGAAAGATCGATCAGCATATACGGTTATGACCACGGGAAGGATAAGACCGGACTGATCTTTAGTGCGAGCATTGAATTCTTTGCAGAACTCCATGATATTTACGCCTTGGGCACCTAAAGCAGGACCTACCGGTGGGGCTGGGTTGGCCGCACCTGCGGGAAGTTGTAAACGAATTTCTCCTACTGCCTTTTTGGACATGATTAAATAAGTTAAATTAGGTTTCGTCCGCTTTTTCTACCTGCCAAAATTCAAGCTCTACAGGTGTAAATCGACCGAAAATAGAAACTGAAATTTTCAAACTGCCTTTTTCTGCATCAATCTCCTCTATGTCACCCGTCAGATTTATGAATGGCCCATCCAAAATCTTAACAGCCTGTCCAAGTTCGAATTGAACTTTAGGAACTTCCTTTCCTTTAGCCTCTTCTACTTGCCTCAAAATACGACCTATTTCGTCTTCGCGAAGGGGAGTAGGGTTGGAGCGACCTATAAAATTGATTACACCATCTGTGTCTTTAACCTTGTACCAAGGTTCTTTCAAAAGATTACCTTCTGTATCAAAAAGATGCATCTCGACAAATACATATCCCGGGTAAAACTTACGATCGCGTTGCTTTTTTTGACCGTTTTTAACTTCAGAAACTGTTTCAATCGGAACCAAAATCTCTTTAAGATGCTTAGAAAAGTTTTCGTCATCCTCTCGAAAACGAGTCAAGAAGCGTCTCACTTTGTCTTCGTGGTTAGATAAGCATTGAACTGCGTACCAGCGGGGGGTGCTTGAAACGGAATCGGTCATCTTGATTGCAAATTCCTGAAGAACTCAACCTCGGATTAAAATAGTGACTAATTCAACACTTTCCGAAAGTGAGAAGTCGGCGACAGAGATGAAAAAGCCAAGCACTGCAACACCTGCAATAACCACAACTGTTGATTCGCGTAACTCAGGTGGAGTCGGCCATGTGGCACGCTTAAGTTCGATTACGGTTTCAACGTAGAACGATCGAATTTTACGAAAAGGATTCAAGATAATAAATAAGTTATGAAGAAATGGCGGGAGAAGAGGGACTCGAACCCTCAGCCTACGGTTTTGGAGACCGTTGCTCTGCCAATTGAGCTATTCTCCCGAATCTCAAACTTTGGAAACATAAATCCCTCGAGACTCGGAAAGCATAGATCGGGCGTAAAAACAGAAGTGGGTGTCAATGTTACTCGACGACATCAGTAATGTTACCAGCACCAATTGTTTTGCCTCCTTCTCGAATGGCAAAGCGTTGTCCAGATTCCATCGCGATAGGCTTTTGTAATTCTATGCTGACCCCTAAGTTGTCTCCAGGCATAACCATTTCAACACCCTCAGGCAATTCCACAACGCCAGTGACATCGGCAGTGCCAAAGAAGAACTGGGGGCGATATCCCTTGAAAAACGGGGTGTGTCGACCACCTTCATCTTTATTAAGAACATAAATTTGGGCCTTGGCCTTGGCATGGGGTTTTATAGTGCCAGGTTTGGCGAGCACATGGCCACGCTGAACATCTTCTTTTTCAACTCCTCGAAGCAAAATTCCAACATTATCTCCAGCTTGTCCTTGCCCGAGTTCCTTTCGAAACATTTCTACTCCAGTGCAGGTAGTCTTGCGAGACTCCGCAAGTCCTACAAGCTCAACTTCTTCGCCAACTTTAACCATTCCACGCTCTATTCTGCCAGTGGCAACAGTACCCCGGCCAGTGATGGAGAAAACATCTTCAACCGACATTAAAAATGGTTTGTCCACATCGCGAACCGGTTCCTCTATTTCGCTGTCGATAGTTTCCATCAGTTGCTGGATGGCAGGAAGACCTAACTCTCCCTCATCATCAGAAAGAGCTTTGGTTGCTGAGCCCCGGATGATTTTAGCATTGTCTCCGTCAAACTCATACTTGCTGAGCAAATCCCGTATTTCCATATCCACCAACTCGACAAGTTCCTCGTCGTCACCTTGCATGAGATCGCATTTGTTAAGAAAAACAACAACATTTGGAACATCAACTTGACGGGCTAATAAAATATGTTCGCGAGTTTGAGGCATTGGTCCAGTCGTTGCATCAACTACAAGTATTGCTCCATCCATTTGAGCGGCACCAGTAATCATATTTTTGACAAAATCGGCGTGCCCCGGACAATCGACATGGGCATAGTGACGAGTGTCAGACTCATACTCAACATGGGACACGGCAATAGTCACGATTTTGGAGGAGTCGCGAACAGTCCCTCCTTTGGCGATATCCGCATAACTTTTAACCTCTGCAAAACCCTTTTTAGATTGTGCGTGAAGAATAGCAGCAGTCAATGTGGTCTTGCCATGATCCACATGTCCTATTGTGCCGACGTTAACATGAGGTTTAGTGCGTTCGAACTGTTCTTTAGCCATTAGTGCGGTGTTGTTAAGTGTTAAAACGATGAAAAAATTTCTTGGAGCCCACGAGCGGACTTGAACCGCCGACCTCGTCCTTACCAAGGACGCGCTCTACCAACTGAGCTACATGGGCGAGAAAAAGCATGTGTCAAAAGTGAGATGAAAACGAGGTTGGGGGGGTGGACAAAAAGCAAATGCTGAGAATCGGGATAAATCGAAGTTAAAAATAATGGCGAGAAATCCCCATCTCGTCAAGAATATTTCGAACTTCATAAAAGTTCGTTAAAATCAAGGGGATACGGTGGCGAGATAGTAACCATCAGCCAAAGCCAAGGAAGGAGCAAGTTGAACAATCTCGCTCAACAAAAGTTCATCTACAGATTCATTGCCTGACGATTTTGCCGATACAGGTGGACCGGCGAGAGAGTTGTTGAATATTGTAAAGACGAATTCCACTTTCCGCCAGAGTTCATCTTTGCTAGCTTGATCAAGGTTTGACAATGGAAAGGGCTTAGAAATCAGGGGATTCTGCCGTCCATGAACAAAAATTTCGAGGAGAGGGGGGCCGTGTTCATGTTTGGTAAAATGTAACTTTTCCGACTTACCAAAAGTTGAGAGGGGGCGTCTAAGAAAGGTTGAGCTTAAAATATTACTGGTCGGCAAGGGGGAAAACATTTCCCGATCGGTCAAAGTCTTAATCCAAGGATCACCAACTACAAATGATGGAGAATATGAGTTTAGGACAGGTGAAACCGGCAAGCGTGTTGAAAGATCAGTAGTCCCTTGAGAAAAATCGGATGGTAAATAAATGATAGATGAATTTAAAAATAACAAATCGTCAGTTAAAAGTGACGGAGGCGACTCCATCCAAACCCAAGGTTGTGAATCTGCAGATTGGTCTCGCGAAAATTGTAGCTTAAAGGGTTCATAAATTTGTGCGACCGTAAAAGCTGCTGCAAAAACAATCAAAAGTATCACGGAAAACAAGCCGTGACCAAATAATGCATTCATGGCAGCAAAGAAGATTTTGGGTTCACACCCAAGAGAATAGTTTCAATCTTTCGAGCACGCAAAGCATCGCAGATACGCACGAATGACTCAATACTCACTTGCCGGTCGCTCTGTACCAAAAGCCTTATGTTTCCCAACACGGGTTTTTTTAAACGAACCAGCGCTTGATCTAATGTCTCAAAGGATAATCGCTCTCCATTGAGAAACAGCATCCCATTTATCCCGATGAAAAGAGTTCCATGGCAGAACCTGCTATCTATAATTCCTGAGTCAGTTGAAACTGGGGGTAGTTCAACCGCCAAGCCTTGAGAATTCAACTGTTGATTTTGACTCAAATACAAAGAAAAACCAAACAAGAGAATAAGGTCCAGAAAGGGAACAGAAAATGGGGCTCGGCGAGCTCGAGTACGAGCATCTGTAAAGTCAAAACGCTTAAATGATGACTTCAAGAAGAATCAGCCTCCAAAAATGTCGAGGAGGAAACACGCTTGTTTCCTTGTACTTCTAACGTCAAATACCTGTATATTCCATGAGCAGTCCACTCCATATCACGTATGATTGAATCCACTCGGGATCTCAGAAACTCTTTACCGCAGTATGCAAGCACGGCAATCGACAACCCTAGAGCAGTAGTTAAGAGAGCCGAGGAAAAATCTGGATTGAGGTTTGCTGCAATCAGTGGTGATCGAAGTTTTTGAAGGGAGTCCAGACAAGACAATACGCTTCCTAGTAAGCCAAGCATTGGAGACAATCCCGCAACGGTACCGAGAAGCCTTTGACGCTTAGACAATATCGGAATTTCAAGCATCGCAACAGATTGAATCGCATCTTGTATTTCTAACTTGGAACTATTTCTATGAAGCAAAGCTGAACGGACTATAGCTGCAACAGGTCCGCGAGTTTCCTCGCACAGGGTAAGAGCCTCTAGAGACCTATTTTTTTTTAACAAATTTATAATCCCATCGAGAAAATCACTGGCATTTATTTGCACTTTTTGGAAAAAAGTTGCTCGCTCAAAAAAAATCGTCAGCCCAAAAACTGCCATTCCGAGTAACGGCCATACCACAGGACCCGCGACATCAAAAACATTCAGATATTTCATGGTGCGGGAGAAGTGCTTTCAGGTTCTTTTCGAGAAAATCTAGCTCTGGCAATATGATGTCCTGGCAAGCCATGAGCCAACAACATCCGATACACACTTCTAGCGCCATTGGAATCGCCCTCGTTATCAAGAATCTCTCCCAAATCAAGCAAGCTGCGAGAAATCCAGTATTTACCAGAAGCCTGAACATCTGGAAATCGATTGATGTCCGATAAAAAGAATTTTATTATATCTCGAAAGTATATAACTTTTGCCCTTGCCACATCTTCCATCCTCCGGAAAACCAAACCTTCCTTGTAAGCAGCTTCTGCATGCATTTCTGACGAATCGCCTTGTAGGCTTTTAAGTTCGCCATACGATTCCGCAACTTCAGAAAGTTTTTGACGATCATTTCGCGCAAGGGCCAAAAGACAATCAGCTCTGAGCATGGAAGCAGAATTTTTTTTGGGATGGTTCCGAAAAAGTTTATTGCCGATTAGCTGCTCACATAATTCGAGAGCTGAACCAAACTCATTCCGCCTGCGAAGTAAATTGGCCTGGCGAAGACGTGCGTAGAAAACAAGTTCGTTGTCTGGATACTCTTGAATCAAACGCTCCAGTAAATCGACGCCCTCTTTTAAATTTTCATCCATTCCGCGTCGTTCAAGATGAAGAGCTGCTTCGTAAAGGGCTCTTGGTGCAAACCTGCTTTTCTTGAACCCGTCAGCCAAACGCAGAAGATTCCGTTGTGCCTCATCGAGACGGTTTCCTGATGCGTGAAAGTATGCCTCGACTAAATATGAAAAAGCCGATTCGTCAGAAAGGGGATATGTGGCTTGCAATTTGTTGAAAGTTTCCGCCGCTTGATTTTCTTTGTTAGATACCAATAAAGCTCTTCCCGTAGTCAACAACACCTGAGCCCTTAATTTGTTTTCCAAATCTACAGAAAAAACTTCACCTTTTGTCAAAAAATCAATCACTCGTCCGCATTTTTTTAAAGCCTCTTCAGGCTTTTTCATCTGCAGTGCCAAACTTGCATCCATCCAAAGTAGACGAACTGTTAAATCTTTAGGCACTCGCTTTTCTTTACTGTTCAAAATCTGAAGAGTTCTTTTGGCCGCAATCTTCAGGTGATTGTGTTCTCTCAAATGCATCAGTAAATTCCACTCTGCGTTCCAAAGTAATTCACCAGAATCTTGCGCATGGGGGAATTCATCAAGCAAATCTATTGATTTTTCTATGTCGCCGGTGGCCAAAAATGAATTGATTGCCTGAGAAAGAGCCTGTTCGGAAATCAAAGGGCTTGTAGCAGATGAATGCACTTCCAGATATAAAGCTGCGGCGCTATCGTAGTCTCCTGCAAGAAAATGGCAATCGGCCACTTGCAGGGAAAGGCGATTCTTTTCAGCGGGGTTTTCTTCCAATTTATTCAATCTCCCAAGAAAGTCGGCGGTCAAGCGATATTGGGGCGGATTTCCCCTCCATGCCGCTGCGGCAAGAGCTCTAATCGCGTCAGGTTTTTGGGGGGAACCGGGATATTCCTCCATGATGCGCACAGCACATCTCTCCGCTATGTCATTTTGCTTTAGCTCTAATGCCAGTTTTAACCTCATGACAAGAATTATTTCAGATAGTTCATGGTCAGGTAATTTTAAGATATGATCTAAAAATAATGTGATTTTTTCGTTTACCTCAAACCGACTTGTTAGCAAACGAAGCCCCATCCCCATCCATTCTAGGTTTGTCCCTGTCTCCACAAGCGATTCGAGTGCGGCTCGTCCTGTATCATCGTCAGGTGAAGACAAAACTCCGTAAAGCAAAAGCAATCGGTCTCGCCAAATGCCTTTTGCATTGCCCACTAATTCGAGCTGGTGTCTAAGTTCATCAAGTGCTTCTACTTTCTTCCCAAGGGAGTTAAGCACCAGAACATATTGTACGGCAAATTCTTGACCAGCGGGAAGGCCACGAAATTCCTCCATTTGTCGCTTGAGATTTGCGGCAAGTACTTCACTTCCTCCAGTCTCTAAAATTTCATTGCGATAACGCAAAAGCCTAAAATCCGCACGACGTTCAAGAGTTATCGCCATTTTCAGCGCCTTAGCGTGAAGAGATTCCGATTCGGCAGCAGAGGGCGCTACCATACCTTGCAAGAATACGACCCATGAACGGTTTTCCTCGTTCACTTCTTCCAGTTTTAGCTCTATCATCAATTTATTAAGACCCTCTAAGTCTCTTTCCAGAAAAGAAATCAGTGCAAAATGTAGCAGAGCCTCGCCGCTTTGCTCACCAGAGTGCTCAAGTCTTTTCAACTGATCCTTCGCGAGATTGATTTCACCAATCGCCAAGAAAGAAGAAATTAGCCCAAGGCGCAGGTTGCAGACTTCGTTCTGCGGAATTTGACCCTTTGTCGCATTTTTCAATGCGTCTCTGTACAATGAAATTGCTATGCGGGGTAAACCTACCTGCAAGGCGTCAGAGGCAGCACTCTCGTTTAAAGCAAATTGCAATCTCAGGCGCGTTTCTTCAACAGTACCATGCAAAACACTCCATAAAACCAAAATGGGGACTAAAAGCACTTTTGGTAAAATCCGAGATTGAAATTTTCTTATCTGCCGTGTCATTTTAAAATAAGTCGGGTAAAGCATTTAGATTTTGCATAGCAGAATTAGTGTTTAATCCAACCTAGCTTTACATTTTCCAATTGACCTGAGATTAGTAATATACAGAGATATGAAGAAGTTAGATGCGGGCGTAGCTCAGTTGGTAGAGCACCACCTTGCCAAGGTGGATGTCGAGGGTTCGAATCCCTTCGCCCGCTCCATTCAAATTCATAAAACATGAAGTTGTTATACTAAATCTTTTTATCATCCGAAAATTAACTTTGATGATTTAGAAAAGAAACAACCTTATTATGTATTTCTGAGCCTGCAGCAATAGCTGAGTTACTACCTGCAGCATCCTCGCCAATCCAGTTAGTTATTTTGCCACCAGCTCCTTGAATGATAGGAATTACACCATGAAAATCCCACGAATTCACAATGGGGTCCACCATTACATCAGCCTTTCCAGTTGCTACTAAATAATAACCGTAACAGTCCCCCCATGATCGACAGTAGGCAACTTTTTTTAACAAACTCTTCCATCCAGCTCCGTTACGATAAGTTGGTATGTCTCTTTCATCTGATGTGAGAACAACCCAATCACCGCATGGGCCAGACTCTCGAACCGTCACTTTCTTACCATCTAGCAAGGCCATGTTGCCATCGCCGACAAGCAAATGATCCCCCAAGGCCGGTAAGTGTATAGCACCCAAAACCGGTTTGCCTTGAAATTGCAAACACAAGCCCGTTCCGAAGAGGGGAACACCTGCCACAAAGCTTTTCGTTCCATCAATAGGATCTATCAACCAAGTCCACTCAGCCCCCTCCCGAACAGAACCGAACTCTTCTCCGACAATGCCATGCTTCGGAAAGTTCTTGCTTATTTGGTTGCGTATAAGCTGTTCGGCTTGACGGTCAGCTTGTGTTACAGGTGAAGCGTCTTTTTTTTGGTCAACCTTGAGATCTGGATCACAAAAGTGTTCAAGGATCAACTTGCCACTTTCACGAGTCCAATCAAATACAAGATTTTGAAATTGATCCAAATTCATGGTCTAGAATATCGTTTGTTTGTAAATATGATGGCTTTTGAAAATTTGGCAACTGGATCCTTAAAATGAGTTGGACTCGTTCAAAAATTGCAGTTCTTGATTTCGAAGGAGACGCTGTCTCAGGGGTAGTTGAGTTTGGCGTTGTCGTAATTAAGGGTTCAAAAATAATCTCGACAGAAACAAAACAATGCAGACCTTTGAGACAACTTCATCCCAAAAGCATTGAAATACATGGTCTGAAACAGAGAGATTTGTTAGGGTTAGAGCCATTTCAACAAAACCAACGCTTTTTTGCTGAAATGAGAAATTCGGTAGATGTGTTTTGTGCTCATCACGCAAGTGTTGAGGAAAACTTATTAAAGAGTACGTGGCCGTATCGCCCGATCCAGAACGAAAAACAGAGTTTCGATTGGGGGCCATGGGTCGATACCCTTCAACTGTACAAAAAGCTATATCCCGGCATTGGCAACTATTCTCTTGGCAATTTGATCGACACCTTTGGCCTAGGAGACTGTTTAAAAAATAATGCCTTGAGGACTTGCCCCTCTGGTAGACAAAGTTTTCATTGCGCCCTTTACGATACCTTGGCTTCTGCCTTGCTGCTTACAAGGTTAGCAGAGGCACCTGAGATTTCCATGGGAAGCTTGGAATGGTTAATCGAGAAAAGCAATTCAGGACAAAAACAGAGCAACAGGCCGAACCAAGCAATCATGTTCGATCCGTAAGATAGTCGGAAGAGGCAGTGGCTTAACTTCGAGGCATGCTAAGTCTAGTCTGTCTCGCTATTTTCTTCAGAATACGGAGGTCGTGCCTCTGCCACATCATCCGAGGCAAGATCAGGTGAAGGTAAATTCTCATCGGAGACAGTACTCTCACCAGAGACAGAATCTACTAAAAGCTCTTTGCTCTGTTCAGGATCTATCGGTGAATCCTCAGGATCATCGTCATCACCCTCTTGCATGGCAACAACACGAGAAATTGCGGTTAATTTATCGCCTTTTGCCAAGTCAACAAGCTTGACGCCCTTTGTGCCTCTATTGGTCTCGCGAATGTTTAACACGGGGCAGCGAATGGCTTGGCCTTTCTTTGTCAGCATCATTATCTCGTCGTCTTCGTGGACGGCTAAAGCTCCCGCAAGAGCCTTCGCGTCCATTGCAATGACACCGAAACCACCTCGCTTGCGAGGAGTATTATCCTCACCTTCTCCGCCACGAGGAAGGAATGCTGAAAATTCAGTTCGTATACCCAACCCGTTAGCACCAGCGATGAGAAGCAGTCGATCGTCATCAACTACCAGCATACTTTCGACATGATCTCCTTCACGTAAGCGAATACCGCGCACTCCACGGGTAACACGTCCTTGGTTCCGAAGTTGGTTTTCGTGGAAACGGAGACCTTTCCCATTGTGAGTGAGGATAAGGATGTGGTCGTCTCCAGTAGTCTTACGGGCCTCAATAACAACATCGTCTTCATCCACGTTTATGCCAATCAACCCTCCTTTTCGGTGGTTGCGATATGCCGAAAGATGAGTCTTTTTGACGACCCCCTTTCGAGTACATAAAACGAGTGAAACAGGTTGCTCAAAATCTTCCACACAAACCATTGCGGCAACCTTTTCCCCTTTTTGCATCTGAAGCAAATTGACAATGCTGCGGCCTTTGGAGTCGCGCTTCCCTTCAGGCACCTCATAGACTTTTTCCACATACACTCGACCGTTGCTCATGAAGAACATCATTGTGTCGTGAGCATTGGCAGTAAAGAGCTGGTCGATGGGATCCTCATCCCTTTGTCCGCTGCCGATAACCCCCTTGCCTCCGCGATGCTGAGAACGATATTCGTCGACCGAAGTACGCTTAATAAAGCCGTTCTTCGTGATGGTAATCACGCAACCGTCGTTAGGAATAAGGTCTTCCATTCTAATATCACCTTCAGCCTCTGTCAGTATACAACGGCGAGGTGAAGGATAAGCTTCCTTCATTTCCAAAAGCTCATCCTTAATTACTTCGAGGAGACGACTTTCGTTGCCGATGATTTCACGAAAGCCTTCAATGAGCACCATCAGTCCGGCATATTCCTCCTCGATTTTTTCTCTCTCCATTCCCGTAAGCTGATAGAGGCGAAGATCGAGAATCGCATTGGTCTGCCGCTCAGAAATAGTGAATTTATCCATCAACCTTGCTTTTGCCTCATTCCTGTTAGCAGATGCTCGAATGATACGAACGAACTCGTCGAGGTTATCGAGGGCAATCTTATAACCCTCTAAAATGTGGGCTCGATCTTCAGCTTTACGAAGGCGAAATTGAGTACGACGAAAAATAACCTCCCTGCGATGCTCAACATAGCACTCGAGCATTTCCTTCATATTCATTTGCCTTGGCCTACGCTTGTCGATCGCAAGTAGGATAACGCCGAATGAACTTTCGAGGGCCGTCATTTTGTAAAGCTTGTTAATAGTGACGCGCTCAATTTCCCCCATTTTCAGTTCAACCACGATACGAGTGGTTTCAGTAGACTCGTCTCGTAAGTCGCTAACGCCATCCAGCAACTTGTCCCTAACCAAATCGGCAATTCGTGTGACAAGTGTCGCTCGATTGACATTGTAGGGAATTTGGGTGATGACAATTTGTTGTCGCCCACTAGGCAATTCTTCCAATTCCATACTCCCTCGCATACGCACGATCCCACGACCAGTTTTCATGTAGGATTGAATACTTGCAGAACCGGAAATAGTTCCTCCCGAGGGAAAATCTGGGCCTGGTAGGTGCTGCATCAACTCATCGATCGTGATGGATGGATCATTGATCAAAGCGCAGGTCGCATCAATAATCTCACCCAGGTTGTGAGGAGGAATATTGGTTGTCATGCCAACGGCAATACCGGTTGACCCATTCATCAAAAGGTTGGGTAGGGCTGCAGGTAAAACCGTGGGTTCAGTCGAACTCTCTTTGTAATTTGGTGCAAAATCGACGGTGTCCTCGTCGATGTCCCGCAACATTTCTTCAGCAATGCGCGTGAGACGACACTCGGTGTACCTGTAGGCCGCTGCAGAATCACCATCAACAGAACCGAAATTCCCTTGTCCGTCCACCAGAGGATAGCGCATAACCCATGGCTGTGCCATTCTAACCAAAGTATCGTATACGGAACCATCCCCATGCGGGTGGTAATTCTTGAGCACTTCGCCGACAACGCCGGCACATTTGTCATATGGACGATTGTGAAGTAAACCCTCGCGCATCATGGCATAGAGCACACGGCGCTGAA